>NZ_SDKC01000001.1:440000-740000 GCF_004123145.1 Blautia faecicola
AGAAAAGCCGCTATTGTTCTTATTGTACCCGTACCGTAAACCGACACAGGTGGATGAGGAGAGAATCCTAAGGCCGACGGAAGAAGCATTGTTAAGGAACTCGGCAAAATGACCCCGTAACTTCGGGAGAAGGGGTGCCCGTGTAACAGCGGGCCGCAGAGAATAGGCTCAAGCAACTGTTTAGCAAAAACACAGGTCTATGCAAAACCGAAAGGTGAGGTATATGGGCTGACGCCTGCCCGGTGCTGGAAGGTTAAGAGGAGAGGTTAGCGCAAGCGAAGCTTTGAATTTAAGCCCCAGTAAACGGCGGCCGTAACTATAACGGTCCTAAGGTAGCGAAATTCCTTGTCGGGTAAGTTCCGACCCGCACGAAAGGCGTAATGATTTGAGCGCTGTCTCGACAATGCATCCGGTGAAATTGAAGTACCAGTGAAGATGCTGGTTACCTGCGCCAGGACGGAAAGACCCCATGGAGCTTTACTCCAGCTTGATACTGGGATTCGGTATTGCATGTACAGGATAGGTGGGAGGCTAAGAAATGGTAACGCCAGTTGCCATGGAGCCGCTGTTGGGATACCACCCTTGCAGTACTGGGTTTCTAACCAGCAGCCGTGACCCGGCTGGGGGACAATGTCAGGTGGGGAGTTTGACTGGGGCGGTCGCCTCCGAAAGGGTATCGGAGGCGCTCAAAGGTTCCCTCAGAATGGTTGGAAACCATTCGAAGAGTGCAAAGGCAGAAGGGAGCTTGACTGCGACACCGACGGGTGGAGCAGGTACGAAAGTAGGACTTAGTGATCCGGTGGTATTAAGTGGGAATGCCATCGCTCAACGGATAAAAGCTACCCTGGGGATAACAGGCTTATCACTCCCAAGAGTTCACATCGACGGAGTGGTTTGGCACCTCGATGTCGGCTCATCGCATCCTGGGGCTGTAGTAGGTCCCAAGGGTTGGGCTGTTCGCCCATTAAAGCGGTACGCGAGCTGGGTTCAGAACGTCGTGAGACAGTTCGGTCCCTATCCGGCGTGGGCGTAGGATATCTGAGAGGAGCTGTCCTTAGTACGAGAGGACCGGGATGGACGGACCGCTGGTGTACCTGTTGCAGTGCCAGCTGCATGGCAGGGTAGCCAAGTCCGGAAGGGATAAACGCTGAAGGCATCTAAGCGTGAAGCCCCCCTCAAGATGAGATATCCCATTCTATAAAAGAAGTAAGACCCCTTGAAGACGACGAGGTAGATAGGGCAGAGGTGGAAGTGCAGTAATGTATGGAGCTGACTGTTACTAATCGGTCGAGGGTTTGACCTGAGGGCTTAGAGATAAGCAGAGTGGTCGATCGCAAAGCAGTAGGAAGTAAGGATGTTGTGTGTATGCAGTTTTGAAGGTACATGTGGAAGAGAGAAATGATCCTCCATAGCTCAGTCGGTAGAGCATGCGGCTGTTAACCGCAGTGTCGTTGGTTCGAGTCCAACTGGGGGAGCTTTTTTATGCCGGAAAAGGGTGTGGGAAGGCTCCGGGAGGAACGAGATAGATGAGACCTGTAAGATACAAGAGAATGTATCCTGCAGGTTTTTTTGTATTATACACAGTATTATCAGAGTCATCAAAGTCTTGTGCAGGGTGAACGCTGACTCGGTAATCGTGTAAGCACGGACTTTAATTCGTTGATCGCCTAAACGAGATAAAATACGCTTCGCGAATTTTACTCGTTATCGCGACAGTCGCCAAGGTCTCATGCGAGTATGGACTTTGGCTCGTTGTTTGCGTAAATAAAAAGTGGTGTGCTCATTGTCATGTCAAACAATGAACACACCACTTTTTGTATTCTTTTGTATTTTTGTTCCAACAGTACGAAAGTATTGTCGATGATAGTTTGATATACGTAATCTAACCTATCGCAGAAACATCCGCAACAATTTCTCTTTCCATCCTACATACTCCTGATACCGGATCGGAAGATCCATCCAGGTTTTCTTGTCGACAATGCTGCGGGTGTGACTGAAGGTTTTGAAGCCTTCCACGCCGTGGTATCCCCCCATTCCGCTCTCACCGACACCGCCAAATGGCATGGCGCTGGTAGCAAGATGGATGATGGTATCGTTGATGCAGCCGCCGCCGAAGTGACACAGATCCAGTACTTTTTTCTGCGCTTTTTTGTCTTCGCTGAAGAAATATAATGCCAGTGGATGGGGGTGAGATTCTACGATGCGGATCGCCTCATCCAGAGAGGAATATGTCAGCACCGGAAGAATCGGTCCGAAGATCTCTTCCCCCATGACCGGATCGTCCCAGGAAACATCGGTGAGGACGGTTGGTGCGATGCGAAGAGTAGAAGGATCTGATTCACCACCACAGATTATTTTTTCTTTTGCGATCAGACCAAGGATCCGTTCAAAATGTTTTTGGTTGATAATTTTTCCGTAATCCGGATTGTCCAACGGACGATCTCCAAACTGTCTGGTAATTTCTTTCTGAATTGCTGCAAGCAAGGCATCTTTGATGGAAACATCACAGAGGATATAATCCGGGGCTACACAGGTCTGCCCGCAATTTAAGTATTTTCCAAAGACGATACGTCTGGCAGCTAATGGAATCTTTGCGGTGGAATCCACGATACACGGGCTTTTTCCGCCGAGTTCGAGGGTAACCGGAGTCAGATACTCTGCGGCGTGGCGGAGCACTTCACGGCCTACGGTTTTGCCGCCGGTAAAAAAGATTTTATCAAAACGCTGTGTAAGCAAGGCCTGGTTTTCCTGACGGCCGCCAGTGATCATACAGACATATTCCGGAGGGTAAGTCTCTCTTATGATCATTTCCATCACAGCACTTGTAGCTGGTGCGTAGGCACTTGGTTTGACGATGACGGTATTGCCGGCGGCCAGTGCGTCAATCAGAGGTTCCAGTGTCAGGAGTACCGGATAATTCCATGGACTCATGATCAGAACCGTGCCGTACGGTGTCGGGGACTGAAAACTTCTTGCGGCGAACTGTGCCAGTGGGGTTGGAACCCGTTTTTCATGGGTCAGCCTGCGGATATGCTTTTCCATCCAGGTCAGTTCAGAAAGGGTCAGTCCGATCTCACACATATAACTTTCCATCCGGCTTTTTCCCAGATCTTTTTTCAATGCTCCGTACAGATCCTCTTCGTGGCGAAGCATAGAAGCTCTTAATTTTTTCAGCTGTTCGAGACGCCAGGAGATCGGCAGAGTCTTTCCGGTGGCGAAGAACTTACGCTGAGATGCCAGTATAGTCTCGATGTCCTGTTTCTGCATGGCTGTTATTCTCCTTTTCTTTATTCTCCTGTACCAGATGATACATCAAAGCAAGCTGTTTGTCATCCCAAAGAATCGGAACTGGATAAAGCGGATTTGCTTCTTTATCGGCATAGCGGGCTAGTTTCGGGATATCTTCGTCACGGATACCGGCGAGGGTCGTCGGTATGTTCATGGAAGCGTTCATTTTTCGGATATGTGCGATAAAAGCATTGGCTGCGGTGGTATCGTCCGGGGAAGAAGAAAGTTTGGTGATTCGGGCGAGGTGAGCCAGTTTTTTATGCGCGGCGCTTCCGTACGCTTCGAGAACGATCGGAAGAAGAACGGAGTTTGCCAGTCCATGCGGGATGCCGTACTGACCGCCCAGACTGTGTGCTACGGCGTGTACATATCCGACATAACTTTTGGTAAATGCAGTACCGGCCAGATAAGAGGCGCGGAGCATTTCTTTTCTTGCCGTCCGGTTTTTGCCGTTTTTATAGGCGACCGGGAGATACTGGAAGATCAGCTGGATCGCTTCGATCGCGGCTTTTCGGGTCTGCTTCGTGGTGGAGTGGCCGATATATGCTTCAATCGCATGTGTCAGGGCATCCATACCGGTAGTGGCGGTGAGTTGCGCTGGCAGTCCGACTGTGACTTCAGGCTCCAGAACGGCGTAGTGCGGGATCAGGCTGAAATCGTTGATCGCGTATTTGTGATGGGTATCGGCATCGGTGATGACGGCGGCAAGGGTTGTCTCGCTTCCGGTTCCGGCAGTGGTGGGAACGGCGATCAGCAGGGGCAGCTTGTGCATGACATGAAGGATGCCTTCCATCTTGGCCAGTGATTTGTTCGGGCGGGCGAGTCTGGCACCGACTCCTTTGGCACAGTCCATGGAAGAGCCGCCGCCGAAAGCGAGAAGCGCCTGACAATGTTTTTTCAGATACAGGTTTTTGGCATCTTCCACGTTGGCAGAAGTAGGATTGGCCACCGTATCTTTGTAGACGATACAGGTGATCCCGGCTTTTTTCAAAATCTGTTCCAGCGGTGTAGTCAGTCCAAGAGAATACACACCCGGATCCGTGACAAGAAGAAGCCTGGTAATGTTATGTTTCCGCAAAACTTTCGAAACACCGGAAAATCCATCGATCAGCTTCGGTTCCCGGTACGGCATCAGCGGCAGGGCAGCGCGAAAACTGATCTGAAAACAACGACAGTAAAGTTTCTTTAATGTATGCATGATATTTCAACTCCATTATTATAAAATCCCCTGAAATCAGGGTGTTGTGTATTTTTATCCTGTGATAGAATAAAGCTGGGTGTAACCCCCATGTCAAGAATGCAAATGTTACAAAAGACAGCGAATAACAGCAGGAACGGGGAGTATACAGAAAAAGAAGAAAACTGTAACAATACAAATCCGGAACCGGATTACAACATAGAAATGTCGGAAAAACAGGAGGAAAAACATGGCGGGAGAGGAATATTGCATCAGCGCGGGAGCATTTGCCAGGATGTGTCAGACGACGAGAGACACGCTGCGTTATTATGAAAAACAGGGGATCCTGGTGCCGAAGAAAAGTGAGAAAAACGGGTATCACTATTACAGCTATGCGCAGATCAGCTCCTATTATTTTATCAGTACCTTTCGTGGACTGGGATGTTCGGTGGAGGATATAAAAGAATATCTGCTTGGCGGGGAAGAAGTGCGTTTTGACGGTTTTGTTGACCGGCAGTACGCGGCGCTTCTGATGCAGCAAAGAGAGCTGGAGCGGCGGATCGGAATTATCGGAAATACAAGAAAACTGCTGGAACAGATCCGGAAGAATGATACAGGAAAGCCGGAACTGTATGAGCAGCCGGAGATTTTTCGATTAAAGGTAACAAAAGTACTCTCAGATCCGGCGACTTCTTTCAGCGAGATTTCCACAGACATTCACAGACATCTGAAAGAATGTGCTCATCCCGGAATACAAGCCTTTCCTATGGGAGCGTCGATCGGACGGGAGGATTTCCAGAAAGAACAGTATGTGTATAGGGAAGTTTTCAGCTTTGCGGACGCACAGGCATCTGGCCCGGGCATCCGCGAGCTTCCTGGCAGACTTACGATTGTGATGGTCTGCCGGGAGAAAGACGGAGATATCCGGCTTGCCTACCAGAAGATCCGAAATTATCTGAAAGAGCAGGCACTGCAGCTTAGTTCGGATCTTTACAGCCTCAGTATTGTGAATGTCATCGATCCGAATGCGGAACGAAAATACCTGAAATATATCATCGCCTGCGTCGAACCGGTAAAATCAATATCTGAAAGGTATAGAGGGTTAAAAATAACCCGAAAATAATCCATAAAATTTTGTGTAGATATTATATGTAAATATAGATAATATATCCGGGGGATAGGGATACTTGGATAAAAGGGAATTCATGTTTCGGCATGGGGATCTTTTTTAGGACAGTGCTCTTAAGAAGCATGGATCGGGCAGTCAGTATCATAATATCATAAATCAATTTGACAATCTGACTTTCTGTGGTATAATTTTCATGCTGTGAAAACAGCCGACAGTTCATTTGTACCTTCCTGTCGAAAAATAAAACCGGGGCTAATCATGAGGATTTCAGGCTCTGCGTGCGAAGAAGTACGCAGAGCTTTTTGTATATTAGATATGGATTTTCTGATATATAAAAACTGCTCTATTTAGAATGCATAGCTCTTAACAGGTACATACATTTCACATACAGGAGAGTTGAAATATGTATTATTTACAAACAAAAGCCAGCTTTGATGCAGCACATTTTCTTTGGAAATACGAGGGAAAATGTAGAAACATCCACGGACATCGTTGGAATGTTGTTGCAAAAATCAAGAGTCAGGAGTTAGAACAAGAAGGACAGACACGAGGAATGGTAGTGGATTTTGGTAATCTGAAAAAAGACCTGAAGGTACTTTGTGATTACTTTGACCATAGCCTGATCTACGAGACGGGATCTCTGAAAGCAGAGACCGTAGCTGCACTTCAGAATGAAGATTTTCATTTGGAGGAAGTTTCATTTCGTCCTACAGCAGAAAATTTCGCATATTATTTCTACAAAGAATTAACAGATTTAGGGTATGGAGTTCATTATGTGGAAGTATATGAGACACCTAATAATTGTGCAGTCTATGAGGAAGAGTAGATGAAAGTAGTAGAAAAGTTTACCAGTATTAATGGGGAAGGCACGCGTGCAGGAGAACTTGCAGTTTTTATCCGTTTTAAAGGGTGCAACCTGCGATGTAGTTATTGTGATACTATGTGGGCGAATGAACCTGAGTGCCCATATAAAGAAGAAACTCCGGAAGAAATACTAAATTATGTTCTTGGAACAGGAATTCACAATGTGACACTTACAGGCGGAGAACCGCTGTTGCAAAAAGATATCAGGGATCTCATCCATCTTCTTTTACAAGCAGGACTGCAGGTTGAGATTGAGACAAATGGAGCAGTCGATCTGGCTGCATTTTGTGAAGAACGTCCGGTATTTACAATGGACTATAAGTTACCGTCAAGTGGGTGCGAAGACCATATGATAACAGAGAACATGGAACTGCTTGAAAAGGATGATACTGTAAAATTTGTATCCGGCAGTCAGGAAGATTTGCTGAAAGCACTGGAATTGATTCGGACTTATGATCTGACCAACAGATGTCATGTTTATCTTAGCCCTGTTTTTGGCTCAATAGAACCGGTGCAAATAGTAGAATTCATGTTGAAGCATCGGTTGAATGGTGTGCGGTTGCAGATACAGATGCATAAAGTGATCTGGGATCCAGATGAACGGGGAGTATAAATAGTGAGGTGATAGAGATGAAAGCATTAGTTCTTTTTAGCGGAGGAATCGACTCAACAACGGCATTGGGACTGGCAATCCAAAAGTATGGGAAAGACCAGGTGATTGCCCTTTCGGTTTCCTACGGACAAAAACATGATAAAGAAATAAAAGCTGCAATAGCAGTTGCCCAATATTATGGTGTGGAGCATTTGTTCCTGGATTTGAGTAAGATATTTCAATATAGTAACTGTTCACTGCTTCAACAGTCTACGGAAGACATCCCGGAGGAAAGTTACGCAGAACAGATTTCAAAAACCAATGGCGATAAGCCAGTAAGCACATATGTACCGTTCCGAAACGGATTATTTCTTTCTTCTGCGGCAAGTATCGCACTGAGCAAGGACTGCGAAGTAATTTATTATGGAGCTCATGCAGATGATTCTGCAGGCTTTGCGTATCCGGACTGCTCGCCGGTATTCAATCAGGCTATGAATGAAGCAATATGGGAAGGTTCCGGACATCAGCTTAAAATAGAAGCACCTTTTGTTAATGTATCCAAAGCTGAAGTAGTAAGGACTGGATTAGAACTGGGAGTTCCTTACGAGTTGACCTGGTCCTGCTACGAAGGAGGCGAGAAGCCTTGCGGAAAATGCGGAACATGCATTGACCGTGCAGCGGCATTTCAGGCAAACCATATGGAAGATCCGGCATTGAGATAGAGGAGAAAACGATGAGAGAAAAAGAAAATTTAACATTATTGGGAAATCAGCAAACAGAGTACAGTATGGATTACAATCCATCTGTATTAGAGGCATTTCAGAATAAACATCCTGAAAATGATTATTTTGTCAAGTTTAACTGCCCTGAATTTACAAGTCTGTGTCCGATTACCGGACAGCCGGACTTTGCAACGATCACAATTTCTTATGTTCCGGATGAACGTCTTGTGGAGAGTAAATCCTTGAAATTATATTTGTTCTCGTTTAGAAATCATGGAGACTTTCACGAAGATGTGATCAACATAATCATGAAGGATCTGGTCAGTCTTCTTGAACCGAAATATATAGAAGTCTGGGGTAAATTTCTCCCAAGAGGAGGATTGTCCATTGATCCGTATTGTAATTACGGAAAGCCGGGTACGGATTGGGAAAAGGTTGCCTGGAACCGCATGAGTAATCATGATATGTTCCCGGAGAAGGTTGACAATCGGTGAGAGTAGTTTTGCGGACGATATTATGCGAAAATAAACCAGGTTATGCCAGAAAGCAAAAATTCACAAAGGCTTACAAAGTCCGAAAAACCAAGAAAAACTAAGAAATATAAAAGTGCTTTTTTATCTGCCACAGCAATATCTGAATAATACCAGGATAGAGCGTATGTGTCTGCTGCTGGATAAGACAGACTATCAGATTCCAGGGACGTTGGAATTTGGTAATTTGTTTTGGGTTTTCGCGACGTTTAAAAACACTGCAGGGAGATCAGAGGTATTACCGGGAGCAACATAAAAAGAAGACCGGGAGAGTACTTTGAATGACTTTCCCCAGCTTTTACTTGCATTACATAAAATGCTGTGATATACTCAAAACTACATGAAGCAAACCATGTTTTCATGCAAATATTTATTATTAGCCCACCAAGCATATTGGTTAAGCCCATACGGACAGGCGGGGCAGCTGCCGAGAGCGGTGAGAGACCGCATTATTGATTTAGTTAAAAGCTAAATTTTATAAGTTTCCAACCGGAAGAAAGCGAAGAAATCCGGTTGAGGTATCACTTGTGAAATGGTCAATAAAGAGTAGTTAGCTTGTGGCTGTGGGCGGATACAGTTACGGAATAGCAAATATTTGCTGGCAAAGATGCCAACGACAAACTCTGAGAGCATAGTTTTTGCGGATGTAGAGAAAATACAAAGTAGAACTATAGAATGACAATGCGGACAGGTGATTTCACCTGTCCTTTTTTGTTGCATTACCTATCAATAATTGGTCCGGTGGATCAATTTTGATTTACGCGAACAACGAGGCAAAGTCCATGCCTGCATGCGATCTTGGCGATTGTCGCGATAATGAGTAAAATTCGCGAAGCGTATTTTATCTCGTTATATAAATATAACGGGTCAGTACTTTCACAGTCACATATAAACAATATTTGATCTGTGGACGGGGAAAAGACAACAGGGAGAAGATATGGATAAGAAAAAACAGATGCATGCGCCGGTCTATGAGGCGCTGGAAAAACTGAAGAAACGAAGGGTCGTTCCCTTCGATGTGCCCGGGCATAAGAGAGGGCGGGGGAATCCGGAACTGGTGGAACTTCTGGGTGAAAAATGTGTCAGTCTGGATGTGAATTCCATGAAACCGCTGGACAATCTCTGCCATCCGGTATCGGTGATCAAAGAGGCAGAGGAGCTGGCGGCGGAAGCATTCCGTGCGGACCATGCGTTTTTCATGGTAGGAGGAACTACCTCTTCGGTACAGGGAATGGTACTTTCCTGCTGCAAGGCGGGGGATAAGATCATCCTTCCAAGAAATGTACACAAGAGTGTGATCAATGCCCTGGTATTGTGTGGAGCGATACCGGTTTATGTAAACCCGGAGGTGGATAACCGTCTCGGAATTTCCCTGGGAATGGAAGTGTCCGAAGTGGAAAAAGCGATTGTTGCGAATCCGGATGCGGTAGCGGTGCTGGTGAACAATCCTACTTATTATGGAATCTGTTCGGATCTTCGATCCATTGTAAAGATTGCTCATGCACACAATATGCTGGTTCTGGTGGATGAAGCCCACGGAACCCATCTGTATTTTGGTGAGAACCTTCCGGTCTGTGCCATGGACGCAGGAGCGGATATGGCATCGGTTTCCATGCATAAGTCCGGGGGAAGCTTGACCCAGAGTTCCCTGTTGCTGACGGGAAAAAATGTGAACTGGGAATATGTGAGTCAGATTATCAATCTGACCCAGACCACCAGTGCATCTTACCTTCTGATGTCCAGTCTGGATATTTCCAGAAGAAATCTGGCTCTCAGGGGAAAAGAATCCTTTGCAAAAGTGAGCCGGATGGCAGAGTATGCAAGGGAAGAGATCAATGCCATCGGTGGATTCTATGCGTATGGAAAAGACATGATCAATGGGAGCAGTGTATACGATTTTGATGTGACTAAACTGTCTGTCTATACCAGAGATATCGGTCTTGCGGGTATCGAAGTGTATGATCTTTTGCGGGATGAATATGATATCCAGATTGAACTGGGAGATATTGCCAATATTCTGGCGTATATTTCCATTGGTGACCGGATTCAGGATATTGAACGCCTGGTAGGGGCTCTTTCGGATATCCAGAGGCTGTACGCCAGAGATCCGGAGCAGATGCCGAATACCGAATATATTAACCCGACCGTTATGGTATCTCCGCAGACGGCATTTTATGCGGAGAAAAAGGCAGTGCCAATCCGGGAGACAGAAGGGATGATCTGTGGTGAATTTGCCATGTGTTATCCACCGGGGATTCCGATTCTGGCCCCGGGAGAGATGATCACAAAAGAAATTATTGACTACATTATATATGCGAAAGAAAAGGGCTGTTCCATGCAGGGAACGCAGGATCCGGCGGTGGAATATCTGTATGTGATGGAAGCTCCGACCGGTGCGGTAAGAAGATAAGGGAGGGGAGAAAAGAATGGAATTATGGTTTTCGGATTACCATACAGAAAAAGTAAAAGTTTCTGTAAAGGTACAAAAGCAGCTGTTCGGGCTGCAGACGGAATTTCAGCGGATCGATGTATTTGATTCGGATGAATTTGGCCGTTTTTTAAGTGCAGACGGAAGCATTGTATTTTCAGAGAAGGATGAATTTATCTACGATGAAATGGTCGTACATATTCCGATGGCTGTTCATCCCAATGTGAAGCATGTGCTGGTGATCGGTGGAGGAGACGGCGGCGTGGCAAGAGAACTGGGACATTACAAAGAGATTGAGACCATTGATGTGGTGGAACCGGATCGGGTGTTTGTGGAAGTCTGTAAAGAATACTTTCCGGATAATGCCTGCGGACTGTCAGATCCACGGGTAACGGTCTATTATGAAGACGGATTGCGATTTCTGCGAAGCAAACAAAATATGTACGATCTGATCATCAATGACGCAATCGATCCACTGGGACATAATGCAGGATTATTTACCAAAGAATTCTACGGAAACTGTTACCGGGCTCTAAAGGAAGACGGGATCATGGTTTATCAGCATGGCAGTCCGTTTTATGATGAGGACGAAGAATCCTGCCGGGTCATGCACAGGAAGGCCAGTCACAGCTTTCCCGTCAGCAGAGTGTATCAGGCACATATACCAACCTGCTCTTCCGGATACTGGCTGTTTGGATTTGCTTCCAAAAAATATCATCCCCTGGATGATCTGAATGTAAAACGATGGAAAGAACGGAAAATCAAGACCTGGTATTATACCACGAATCTTCATAAGGGAGCCTTTATGCTTCCGAAGTATGTGGAAGATATGCTGGAAGAAGAAGAAAAGTAAGAAAAATAGAAAACAGGAGGAAAAAAGAATGGGAAGATTACTGATTATCGGATGCGGAGGCGTAGCAGGAGTAGCGATTCATAAGTGCTGTCAGAACAGCAAGACGTTTTCAGAGATCTGCATCGCCAGCAGAACAAAAGCAAAATGTGATGCGTTAAAGGAAAAACTGGAAGGTACCACAGATACGAAGATCACAACGGCACAGGTGGATGCGGATAAGGTAGAAGAACTGGTAGCACTGATCCGGTCGTATCAGCCGGATGCGGTTCTGAATGTGGCACTGCCCTATCAGGATCTGACGATCATGGAGGCCTGCCTGGAGTGTAAGGTGGATTATATCGATACCGCGAATTACGAACCGGAAGATACGGATGATCCGGAGTGGAGAGCCATCTATGAAAAACGATGCAAAGAGGCTGGATTTACTGCATATTTTGATTATTCCTGGCAGTGGGCATATCGTGAAAGATTCAAAGAAGCGGGGATTACAGCTCTCTTGGGAAGCGGATTTGATCCGGGTGTAACCAGCGTATTTACCGCATATGCAATGAAACATTATTTTGACCAGATCGACACCATTGATATCCTGGACTGCAATGGCGGAGACCACGGATATCCATTTGCAACCAACTTTAATCCGGAGATCAACCTTCGTGAGGTATCTGCCAATGGTTCTTACTGGGAGAATGGCCACTGGGTAGAGACAGAACCGATGGAGATCAAGAGAGAATATAATTTCCCGCAGGTGGGAGAAAAAGATATGTATCTGCTTCACCATGAGGAGATTGAATCACTGGCGAAGAATGTACCTGGTGTAAAAAGAATCCGTTTCTTCATGACATTCGGACAGAGTTACCTGACACATATGAAATGTCTGGAAAATGTAGGAATGCTTTCCACTTCTCCCATTAATTATGAAGGAAGAGAAATCGTTCCGATCCAGTTTCTGAAAGCACTGCTCCCGGATCCGGCATCTCTTGGTCCGCGTACTGTGGGAAAGACGAATATCGGCTGTATCTTCACCGGAAAGAAAGACGGAAAAGAAAAGACGATTTATATTTATAATGTGTGTGACCATCAGGAATGCTACAAAGAAGTTGGTTCCCAGGCAATCTCTTATACGACAGGTGTTCCTGCAATGATCGGTGCGGCGCTGGTTGTGGATAAAGTATGGGATAAAGACGGCGTCTTTAATATCGAAGAATTTGATCCGGATCCGTTTATGGATATGCTGAATCAGTATGGCCTGCCGTGGGTTGTGGATGAAGATCCACAGATCGTAGAATGATGTGGAAAGATCTGCCAACTCCCTGTTACGTGGCAGATGAGAAAAAGTTAAAAGAAAATCTCAGGGTTCTTCAGAAACTGGAGAAGGACACGGGCTGTCATGTGTTGCTGGCACAGAAAGCGTTTTCCATGTTTTCTCTGTATCCGATGATTGGAACCTTTATCAGCGGAACTACGGCCAGCGGGCTTTATGAAGCCCGCCTTGGCAGGGAAGAGATGGGAAAAGAAAATCATGTGTTTGCGCCGGCGTATAAGGAAGCCGATATGAAAGAACTGGTGAAAATCTGTGATCATATCGTGTTCAATTCCTTCCGACAGTATGAAAAATATAAAGAGTTATGTAAACAAAGCGCACAGATCCGGGAAGATGGAAAACCGGTCAGCGTGGGAATCCGGGTGAATCCGGAATGTTCCACACAGGAAGGTCATGAGATTTATGATCCATGCGGACCGGGATCACGGCTTGGTGTGACAAAGGCAGAGTTTCGGGAAGATCTGCTGGAAGGTGTGGAAGGGCTTCATTTTCATACGCTCTGTGAGCAGGATGCCGATGATCTGGTGACTACGTTTCGGGCTTTTGAAGCAAAGTTTGGTAAGTATCTGAAAAAGATGAAATGGCTGAATCTGGGAGGAGGCCACCATATCACAAGACCGGGTTATCAGCTGAAACAGTTAAAACAGTTGATTGCCTATATTCGGGCAACCTATCAGGTAGAAGTATATCTGGAACCCGGAGAGGCTATAGCTTTAAATGCCGGATATCTGGTGACAGAAGTGCAGGATATCGTGAAAAATGGAATGGAGATCCTGATTTTGGATGCGTCCGCGGCCTGTCATATGCCGGATGTGCTGGAAATGCCCTATCGCCCGCCTCTGCGGGGAGGGTACGAACCGGGAGAAAAAACATATACGTACCGGTTATCCAGCATGACCTGTCTTGCCGGGGATGTGATTGGGGATTACAGTTTTGAACATCCGGTAGCGATCGGAGATCGTCTGGTCTTTGAAGATATGGCGATTTATTCTATGGTGAAAAATAATACCTTTAACGGTATGCCGCTTCCGGGAATCGCTTTGTTGAAGGAAGATGGAACGGTGGAGATGATAAAGACCTTCGGGTATGAGGATTTTAAAGAGAGACTGTCATAACATCACAGAATATCCTGAGAGATCATTAGATTCTTCAGAGAGTATTTGATATTTGCAGAAACACCAGGAGAAAAACAGGAGACAGGAAGACATGGACAGCGGAAAAAAGACAATAAATCATGTAGAAATAAGAAAGATTCTGCCGGTGCAGGACGGGTACCGTATGCCAGGAGAATATGAGCCGCACCGGGGCTGTATTCTGATTTGGCCGGAACGGCCGGGATCCTGGCGAAATGGTGCACGGGAGGCAAAAAAAGCATTTGCAGACGTAATCCGGGCAATTGCAAAAAGTGAAGAAGTTTATCTTGCGGCAAGTGGGAAGACATTTTCAGAGGCGGAAAAGCTGGCACAGCGTTTGCAGACAGATGAAGCATTGTATCCGATAAGGGTTTTTACGGCAGAGACCGACGATGCCTGGGCCAGAGATGTGGGACCAACCTTTGTGACGGATGGACAGGAAGTAAGGGGAATCAACTGGGAGTTTAACGCCTGGGGCGGAACCGAAGACGGACTGTACGCTTCATGGGAAAAAGACAATCGTTTTGCTCCCTTCTTTTGCGAGAAAGAGGGATACACCTGGTATGACGCAAGGCCGTTTGTGCTGGAAGGTGGTTCTGTCCACAGCGATGGAGAGGGAACCGTGATGGTGACCGAATCCTGTCTGCTCAGTAAGGGCAGAAATCCGGATCTTACCAAAGAGGAGATTACAGAAAAACTGAAAGCCTATCTGGGGGCTGAAAAAGTGCTGTGGCTGCCCCGGGGAATCTGTATGGATGAGACCAACGAGCATGTGGACAATGTCTGTGCATTCTTAAAACCGGGTGAGGTGATTCTTGCCTGGACAGACAACAGGGAAGACCCTCAGTATCCGTTATCCATGGCGTGTCTGGGATATCTGGAAGGAGAGACAGATGCAAAGGGAAGAAAAATCACCGTGCATAAACTTCCGATCCCGGATCACCCGGTCTGCGTGACCAGAGAGGAACTGGAAGGATATGTATTTGAAGAAGGCGAGGATGTCCGGGAAGAGGGAGAACGTCTGGCAGCTTCTTATGTAAACTTCTATTTTTCCAACGGTGCTGTGGTACTGCCGGCATTTGGCGGGGAAAATGAAGAAAGTGACCGAAGAGCAGCACAGATTCTGGGAAAACTTTGTCCGGATCGTGAGATTATCCCGGTATATGCCAGAGACATCCTGACAGGAGGAGGAAATATCCACTGTATTACGCAGCAGATTCCGGCAGGGAAAAGACGAAACGAACAGAATCGGTGAGAAAAGCTGGTAAAAGTCCCATGAAAAGGACAAAAGTACTGGGGTGACAGGAGGAAAGAGAACATGGGAAAAAGACAGGTGACGGTGGCAGCAGTGCAGATGCAGTGTACCAATCATCCGCAGGAAAACCTTAAAAAAGCAGAAAAAATGGTACGTCAGGCAGCCGCCGCCGGTGCACAGATCATTTTGCTCTCGGAACTTTTTGAGAGAGAATATTTCTGTCAGCAGAGGAGATATGATTTTTACAGCTATGCGAAGCCTGTGGAAGAAAATGAAGCGGTGTGCTGGGGACGGAAGCTGGCGAAGGAACTGAAAGTGGTTTTACCGATCAGTTTTTATGAAAAAGAGGTCAATAATCTCTACAATTCGGTAGCCTGCATCGATGCGGATGGAGAAATTCTCGGCGTATACCGGAAAACACATATCCCGGATGATCATTATTATCAGGAAAAATTCTATTTTACACCGGGAGACACCGGTTTCCGGGTATTTGACACCAGATATGGAAAGATCGGTGTGGGAATCTGCTGGGATCAGTGGTTCCCGGAGACTGCACGGTGTATGGCTTTAGAAGGAGCAGAACTGCTCTTTTATCCTACGGCGATCGGTTCCGAACCGATTCTTGAATGTGACAGTATGCCGCACTGGCGCCGTTGTATGCAGGGACATGCAGCGATGAATCTGATGCCGGTGATCGCGGCCAACCGGATCGGCAAAGAGGAAGTAAAACCCTGTGCGGAAAATGGCGGACAGGAATCATCACTGATTTTTTACGGTTCCTCTTTTATCACGGATGAAACGGGAGAACTCTTACAGACAGCTTCCCGGGATCAGGAAGAAATACTGACAGAGACATTTGATCTGGACGAACTGGCAGCAAAACGTCTGGAATGGGGACTGTTCCGCGACAGGAGACCGAAGTGCTACGGGAAAATTACAGAGTAGACAAGAGAGCAGAAAAAACTATGAGAAACACGCTTTGCAAGTTTCTCGAGTTATCGCGGCAGTTGCCAAGGTCTAATACAAGCATGGACTTTGGCGCGTTGCTCGCGTAAATAAAAAATCCGGGAAAGTGGTATCTCTTAACACCACTTTCCCGGATTTTGTGCTGTGTCACGCCAGTACCTTGCCTTCCGGGAATGCAGAACGGAAGATGAAACGAACCAGCGGTCCGGCTACGATCAGCTGGAAAGGAAGAGCCATGATAAAGTTCTTGGGGATGTTGGTCAGCCAGATCATCAGCAGCTGGGACCATGCACCGGAGCGCACACATCCTTCCACAGCACCGTACATGGACATGATGAGTACCATCGGTACTACCATGGAACAGGATACACAGATGACTTTTTTCAGTACACTGTCTTCCGGTTTTACCAGATAGGTAAATGCGAACTTTTTCGCCAGACCGGATACCAGGAACCAGTCACAGCACATGGCAAATACATAAGCAATCGGGAAGCCCAGCCATCCTTCTTTTAGCACTTCCAGGGAAAAACCTCCCATATGCAGGGTGACATTATACATACTCATCCAGAGCACCATGCAAAAACACATCAGGACGGTGTAAATTAAACTTTCTCTTTTATTCTGCGGCATACTTGTTACTCCTTTTTCTCTTTCAAATCTTACTTGGTTTTTTACAGCGTTGATTATTATAACGTAGACTTTGGTGTTTCGTAAGTGTTATTTTTCTGACAAATCCAGTGCATCAGAGCCAATTGTCCGGGTATCTGTTGTAAATTACCTGCTACCGGCGAATGTAATAGGAGACTTTCCACAAAGTTTTCCTCCACCGAGGACGGAGTTCCGTGGATATCACGGATGAATCCACTGGAGCCTGTGGAAAACTGTGAGAAAAATCTACCGAGAAAACTGGAAGTTCTGAGAGAAGTATGATAAAATGTATCAGTAAGTGTGATTGGAAACAGTCGCGAAAACAGTATGAAGGAGGACCCAATCATGAAGGTTACGAAAGAAACCACTATGGGCGAGATGCTGGAACTGGATGGCGGAATCGCTGTGATCCTGATGCAGGCTGGTATGCACTGTGTAGGATGCCCGTCTTCTATCGGAGAATCTCTGGAAGAAGCATGCATGGTGCATGGTCTGGATGCAGACGTTGTTCTGGCAAATATTAACGAATATCTGAGCAGCAAAAACGCGTAAGTCGTAGAAGCGGTTCAAATCTTAAGATCCTCAGTTTCCGGTTGGTGTAAGAAGCACCTGTCGGAACTGAGGATTTTTAAGTTTTGGCAGAGTATACAAAAAGCATATGGCAAATTTGGACTTGTTGCCATATTATCAACAAGTCTATTATTTCTTATAATCAGTAAAAAGGGAATTATTTAAATAGAAAAAGAGGATAAAAATGAATAAAGACAATTATATCCACACGCCATACAACGATGAATGGATCGCGCAGCGGGCGGATCCGTTTGTGTACCGCCACACGGACGGAACCTGCTATTTTACCGCATCTGTACCGGCTTATGACCGGATTATTCTGCGTGCTGCGAACGATCTGGGTGGTCTGGTACATGCGGAGGAGAAAACCCTCTGGGTGAGACATGAAAGCGGACCGCAGAGCATCCATATCTGGGCACCGGAGATTCACTATCTGTTTGGCGGATGGTATATCTACTATGCAGCCGGGGATAAAGATGACATCTGGAACATCCGTCCGTATGTCCTGCATTGCAAGGGGCAGAATCCGATGAAAGATGAATGGGAAGAACTTGGCATGATGCAGGCGGCAGACAGCGATGAATTTTCGTTCCATGCCTTTTCTCTGGACGCGACGGTGTTTGAACACCGGGGAGAATGGTATTATATCTGGGCGGAAAAAACGGGTGTCGGTCGCCAGATTTCCAATCTGTATATCGGAAAAATGGCAGCAGCCAACAAACTCTGCACGGATCAGGTATTGTTGACAACACCGGATTATGACTGGGAGCGGGTGGATTTCTGGGTAAATGAAGGACCGGCGATCTTAAAACATGACGGAAAGATTTTTCTGACTTTTTCCGCAAGCGCGACGGGAGCATGCTACTGCATGGGAATGATGTATATCGATGAAAATGCAGATCTGCTGGATTCGCATGCATGGACGAAACTGCGGCATTCGGTACTGAAAACCGACGAAGAAAAGGGGATTTACGGACCGGGGCACAACTGCTTTGTAAAGGCAGAAGATGGTGTGACGGATCTTTGTGTCTATCATGCCCGCCCGTATGACGAGATCATCGGAGATCCACTGTACGACCCGAACCGCCATGCGAGAATCATGAAAGTGACGTATGACGAAAAAGGATTCCCGGTATTTGTGTACCAGAAGGTGGAAGAAACAGAGTATTTGTAAACGGATATTTGAAAATATACTTTATACATAAAAATATGGAGGAACAACATGGCAAAATTAGTAATCAATGCAGAACGAAAACTTTCCCATATCAATAAAGAACTGCAGGGACATTTTTCCGAGCATCTGGGAAGGTGTATCTATGAGGGACTGTATGTGGGAGAAAATTCTGAAATCCCGAACGTCAACGGGATGCGTACCGATGTGGTGGAAGCCTTAAAACAGATCCGCATCCCGGTACTTCGCTGGCCGGGTGGATGTTTCGCTGACGAATATCACTGGAAAGACGGCATCGGACCGAAAGAAGGAAGAAAGAAAATCGTCAACACCCACTGGGGCGGCGTGGTAGAAGACAACAGCTTCGGAACGCACGAATTCTTCGAGCTGTGCCGTCAGCTGGGCTGTGAGACTTATATCAACGGCAACATGGGAAGCGGAACCGTACAGGAAATGTCTGAGTGGGTAGAATACATGACCTTCGAGGGCGTATCCCCGATGGCAGACCTGAGAACGAAAAACGGTCACAAAGAAGCGTGGACGGTAGATTACTTTGGTGTGGGAAATGAAAACTGGGGCTGTGGCGGTAACATGAACCCGGATTTCTATGGAAATATGTACCGCAGATACCAGACATATGTGCGGAACTATGCCGGAAACAAACCGATCAAAAAGATCGCCTGCGGAGCAAATGTGGACGATTACGAGTGGACAGAGGAAGTCATGAAAACCACCTTCCGTCGAAACGAACCGGGTCAGCACGGATTTATGGACGGGCTGTCTCTGCACTACTATACGCATCCGGGCGGATGGTTAAACAAAGGAAGTGCTACTGAATTTGACGAAAAAAAATGGTACCAGACCATGAAAAAGACCTGGTACATGGACGAACTGATCACCCGTCACGGAGCGATCATGGATAAATACGATCCGAAAAAAGAAGTCGGAATGATCGTCGATGAATGGGGAACCTGGTACGAAGTAGAACCGGGAACCAACCCGGGCTTCCTGTATCAGCAGAACACGATGCGCGATGCCTTGGTAGCAGGTATCAACCTGAATATCTTTAATAAACACAGCGACCGCGTAAAAATGGCAAACATCGCCCAGATGATAAACGTCTTGCAGGCCGTAATCCTGACCGAAGGCAGCAAAATGATCAAAACCCCGACATATCATGTATTTGATATGTACAAATATCATCAGGACGCAGATCTCCTGGACAGCACCCTGGAGACAGAAATCGTAGGACTCGAAGAAGAAAACATGGTACCAAACCTGTCCGAGTCGGTATCCATCGATGCTGATGGCGTAATGCACATCACCATGACCAACCTGGATCTGGAACACGCCTACCCGATCGAGACAACAATCCTCGGCAAAAAAGTGGACTCCATCGAAGCCCAGATCGTCACCCAGGAAATGCACGCAAAAAATACTTTCGAAGATCCGGAAAACGTAACCGTCCAGTCCTTCGAGGGCGTAGAAAAAGTACACGCCGGAATCAAATTCACCATTCCGGCCTGCAGTGTACTGCACATTGCACTGAAATAAAGTCCGCGTGAAAATCTCGGAGCAATCCCTGCGATACCAAAAGGGTGGCCTGTTATACAGGCTGCCCTTTTCCGGTAAAATGACACGATATAAAAAAAGAGAAAGAAAAAACAATGGACACATTCACAAGAATCTGTAAAAAATGTCTGCTTCGTGAAATGAGCGAAGCAGACACCTACAAAACCATGTACGAATACATCGCTAACCTGAACCCCGACGACAAAACCCCGGATCAGGAATACGAAACCCGCCTGGCCCAGTGCAAAACCTGCGACCACCTGCTCTCCGGTATGTGTCGCATCTGCGGCTGCTATGTAGAAATGCGCTCCGCCATAACCCACCGCCACTGCCCGGATATTCATCCGAGATGGTGAAAATTGATCCAAATGGAGAAAACCGGTTTGCCGCGCTGCGGACAGTCTGTTTTAAGCAAAAACTAATGCGAAAACAGGCTGTCTTTTTTACTAAGCAGTTATGATAAAAAACAACTTAAAGAGTAAACAGTTTCAAAGGGAACTGTTCAGTACTTTCAAAGTTACAAGTCATATGTCACTTATTGAATAGTAACTTCCAAAATTAAAAACAATCTACCAGAGGGAAATCTCCCATCGAACAAAACCAGTCTCAATGAAAGCCAGAAGCGGGAGGGAGGACAGCACCGGGCAGACAGCCTTTTGCTGGTGCTTTTAGCAAAGATGAGATCCGGCACCTACGCAGACTTTCGCGAGGGTCCGCCGACCCTCGCGAATATAGTCGGAGTTGGTGACTAGAGCGTGTCTGAAAAATCATTTCCGCAATCTGCAAGCCCCACTTTGCGGTATATTTTACCCTCATTCGGTTGCCGTAGCCCGCTACGCCGCCCTCATTCGGATAAAATCTCCCACAAACTGGGACTCGCAGCTCACGAAAAGCCTTTTTCAGACACGCTCTAGCTCAGATTTGCGTTACCAGCGGCTGTCTGCCCGGTGCTGTCCTCCCTCCCGCTTCGTCCGTCATAAACCCAACCGAACTTATTTTTCTCCACACATCCGTAAAAACTCTTCATGCACCCGCTGATCCTCATCCAGCTCCGGATGAAACGCCAGCGCTATCTGCTTCCCATACCGAACCGCCACAACCCGGTCCTCTACCACAGCCAGCACTTCAACACCATCCGAAACCTCCGACACATAAGGCGCCCGGATAAACGTCATAGGAATCTCCCCAATTCCCTTAAACTCTGCCTCCGTATGAAAACTACCAAGCTGCCGTCCATAGGCATTCCGCTTCACCACCATCGGGACCGTCTGAAGATGCACCGTCGCATCACCCTCCAGCGAATCAGCCAGAAGAATCATCCCCGCGCAGGTAGCCAAAACCGGAAGCCCCTCCTGAATCTGCTTCCGGATCGTATCAAACATCCCAAGCTCCCGTAAAAGCTTCCCCTGTACCGTACTTTCGCCGCCGGGAAGAACCAGCCCGTCATAAGACTGGTTCAGATCCTCCGCCTTGCGAAGTTCCACACAGGAAACACCAAGCGCTTCCAGCTTCCGCTCGTGCTCAATAAAAGCCCCCTGTACAGCAAGAACCGCAATCTTCATCTTATTTGCCCCTTTCTGCCATCAGAAGCTGAATCTCAGACTCATTGATACCAACCATCGCTTCTCCGAGATCCTCAGACAATTTGGCGATCATCTTCGCATCCGTATAATTCGTAACCGCTTTTACAATCGCATTTGCTCTCTTCTCCGGATTACCTGATTTGAAGATACCGGATCCTACGAAGACACCCTCGGCACCCAGCTGCATCATCAAAGCTGCATCTGCAGGAGTAGCCACACCGCCGGCAGCAAAATTAACAACCGGAAGCTTTCCATTTTCATGTACATAAGCAACCAGATCAAAAGGAACCTGTAACTGCTTTGCAATTTCAAAAAGCTCATCCTCGCGCATGCCTTTGATCTGTGCGATCGCGCTGTTCATTTTCCGCATATGACGTACCGCCTGTACGATATCACCGGTTCCAGGTTCTCCTTTGGTACGAATCATGGAAGCACCCTCGTTGATCCGGCGAAGCGCCTCGCCCAGATCTTTTGCGCCACATACAAAAGGAACTTTAAAATTCTTCTTATTGATATGATACACATCATCAGCCGGAGAGAGCACCTCACTCTCATCGATATAATCAATCTCGATTGCTTCGAGAACTTGAGCCTCCACAAAATGACCGATTCGGCATTTTGCCATAACCGGGATAGAAACCGCGTTCTGGATGCCCTGGATCATCTTCGGATCACTCATACGGGAAACGCCGCCCGCTGCACGGATATCTGCCGGGATCCGCTCCAGAGCCATGACCGCACAGGCACTGGCTACTTCCGCGATCTTTGCCTGCTCTGGTGTGGTAACATCCATGATGACACCGCCCTTTAACATCTGTGCCAGTTCTTTGTTCAGTTCGTATCTGTTTTCCATAATAATATTCCTCCTTAAGTAGTAGGTTAATCTCTTGAAAAAAATATATGGGTAGATTATAATGCTAAAGTGAATATGAAAAAATTATCAAAATAAATATATTCAGTAAGGCCAGACAGGAGAAAAGAAGAAGCATGCTGACGTATAATTTTACAAATATAGGGTCAGATTCGATGTATGAATATCTGTATAAATGCATCAAAAACGACATTTTACAGGGCAATTTGCAGGCAGGAGAGAAACTTCCGTCCAAGCGGAGTTTTGCAAAAAATTTGGGTATCAGCGTGATCACCGTAGAAAATGCCTATGAGCAGCTGATCGCGGAGGGTTATATCTATTCCATGCCCAAAAGAGGATTCTATGTAACGGATTTTAAGGGCGCACTGGAGACCAAACAGAGAGAAGAAGTGCAGGAGATCATTCCCCTGACCAGCGGAGAAAACAGTTATCTGGCGGATTTTACCAGTAACCAGACCGAAGCCGATCAGTTTCCGTTTACCATCTGGGCAAAGATGATCCGGGAGGTATTAAGCGACAGCCGGATCCAGCTGATGACCAACCCGCCCTGTGGAGGAATCATGTCGCTCAGACAGTCGATCGCGGGCTATCTGAAAGACTTCCGGGGCATGACGGTACAGCCGGAGCAGATCATCATCGGAGCCGGAACCGAGTACCTGTACGGGCTTCTGATCCAGCTTTTGGGACACGAAGCGGTCTATGCGGTGGAAAATCCGGGGTATCAGAAGATCGGAAAAATCTATCAGAACTATCAGGTTAACTGGAAATACATCGATATGGATAAAGAAGGCGTGGAAGTTTCTCAGTTAGAGGAAAAAAAGGTAGATATTGTACATATTTCTCCATCCCATCATTATCCGACCGGAATCGTGATGCCGATCAGCCGCCGTTATGAACTCCTTGGCTGGGCGGCGAAAGGAGAAGGAAAATACATCATCGAGGACGATTACGACAGTGAACTGCGTCTGGGAGGGAAACCGATCCCGACCCTGCAAAGTATCGATATTTCCGAAAAAGTTATTTATATGAATACCTTTACAAAGACGCTGGCTTCTACCGTGCGTATCAGTTATATGATCCTGCCGCGTCCGCTTCTGGAACAGTTTTACCAGAAATTATCATTTTATTCCTGTACGGTATCAAACTTTGAACAATATACCCTGGATCTGTTTATCAAAGAAGGATATTTCGAAAAACATATTAACCGGCTGCGCAATTACTATCAAAATAAGAAAAATGGATTCTTATCTGCGATCCGGGATAGTGGCCTGCACAAATGTGTGGAAATATCCGGGGAAGAGGCCGGTGTGCATTTCTTGATGAAACTGAAAACGGAGAAAGCGGAGGAGAATGTAATAGAGCTGGCAAAAGCCCAGGGCATCAAGCTGTCACCACTTTCCAAGTTCTACTATGAAAAGAAGGCAGGAATTGAAAACACGTATGTAATGAATTATTCTTCGGTAGATATGGAGCGGATCGGAAAGATTGTAAGAGGGCTGGAGAAAATCTGCTGAAAAAAATGAGAAAATAAAAACGGGATGCACCTGGAATCATTTTTGATATCCGGGTGTATCCCGTTTTCTGCACTTATGTAATTAATTGTTTTATTCGTCTAACTTGATTTTCTCCTTTAGAACCACGCAGGCAGCCAGGTCACCGATGACGTTGACACAGGTTGCACCCATATCACACAGGGTGTTGATACTGATGTAGACACCCATAACGCCGGCCGGAAGCCCTGCCATGGTAGCAAGAGCTGCGAAAGAAGCAATGGCTCCGCCGGGGATACCCGGAGTTCCCACAGAAAGGAGAACGTTGGCTAACAGGATGATGATCATCATGCTGATGCTTACGTTAATACCGCAGGCATTGGCGAAGAACATGATCATAAAGGACATCAGGATGGATACCGCATCCATGTTGACAGTTGCTCCCAGAGGAATGGTGATACTGGTGATTTTGTTGGAGACACCGAGTTCTTCTTCCACACACTGTTTGCTGATCGGGATGGTTGCGGAACTGGAACAGGTTCCGAAGGCATTCAGAGCAGCAGGCATGATGGCCTTGAAGAATTTGACCGGGCTTGTCTTACCAAGAATTTTTACGGATCCTCCATAGATGAACAGTGCAAATCCGTAGAAAGTTACATACAGAATGATCAGCTGGGTAGCCAGAGACAGGATCGTCTTGGTTCCGTTGGCTTCTACAACCGGTACGATGGTACAGAAGACACCGATCGGGGTAAAATACATCACAGTGCTGATGATCTTCAGACATACCTCGTTACAGGAATCAATCAGATGTAACAGAGGTTCCCCTTTTTCTTTGATCGCCAACAGGGTAAAACCGATGATAACGGCAAATACCAGAACCTGAAGCATATTTCCGTTGGCAAAAGCAGCTACCGGATTGGACGGGATCAGGTTTTTTACGGTATCCAGGATGCTGGTCATCTCGGTAGCCTGGATATCGGAAGTTGCCATCTCGAAGTTAACTCCTTTTCCAAGGCGGATCAGACGTGGGATGATCAGTCCTGCCAGACTGGCAAGTCCGGTGGTACACAGGAAAAAGATCATGGAATAACCGGTAATCTTTCCGGTGGTACGGGCATTACCGATACTGGTGATACCCATGATGATGGAACAGAAGACCAGAGGGAAGATCATCATATTCAGTGCATTCATATAGATGCTTCCCAGAAGACTGGTGACGGTCAGTACAGGTTCAAACCGTCCAGCAAGAAAAAGTCCGGTCAGAATACCGAGAATCAGACCGATGAAGATTGCACTCGTGATATGTTTTTGATACCACGCATAAAACTTTTTCATAGATTTCCTCCTCTTTTGAAATTTTTTCTGGCAGTGCCAGATCGTTCATTTGTCAGTGGCTGCGGTGCCTGTGTGTCCGTGCTGACGAAAGATGACAGCACGAACGCCGGGAAACAACAGCGCTGCACTTGTATAATGAGTGCCCGACAAAATATGAAATATTTTATCATAAAGATATTAAATAAATATTACATAAAAATTACACGGAGAAATATTTTGAAGAAATATTGACGAAAAACAGGTATCTGGCATATAATAACAGCGATTATATCCCGATATGTTTTTAACAATCTCGGGAAGTAATCCATTTATCTGACAGACAAGTGAAAACGCAATGATTCAGCAGCTGCCAGAAGGCAGCGGACAAGAGGAGGCAAACATGAACAAATATGTGGAAAACCCTTCTGCATGGACTGCACCGGTGATCCCGGAGAAGATCCCACAGGGCGACATGCCAGGAGACAAGATCGAGATTGGTGAAGATCACATCAACAAAGCAAACCTGATCTTCAGAGAACTTTTAGGACAGATCAGAGAACTGAAAAAAGAAGACGCAGACCGCAAGATCGTACTGACTGTATGCGGTGGATCCGGAGTAGGAAAATCAGAGACCGCTTCTCTGCTTTCTTTCTATTTTAATCAGATTGGAATGAAAGCCTATACACTGTCCGGAGATAACTATCCGCACAGAATTCCAAAGTACAACGATGCAGAACGTCTTCATGTATTTCGTGAGAGCGCGATCCGCGGTATGGTAAAAGACGGAACATTTACAAAAGAAAGATTCGACATCATCCATGAAAGACAGATTGCAGGAATGGATGCAGATCCGAAGCTGAAAGAGAGCTACGACTGGTATGAATCTTATCTGGAGAATGGTAAGACAGGCCTGAGAGGATATCTTGGTACCCTGAATGAAATCGATTTCAAAGAAGTGGAAGGAATCGTTGAAAGCTTTAAAAACAAGGCAGAAAAGATCTGGCTGAAACGGATGGGAAGAGAAGATACCGAACTGTGGTATGAAGAAGTGGATTTCTCTGATACCGAGATCCTGATCATCGAGTGGACACACGGAAACAGTGACAATTACAAGGGTGTAGATATTCCGGTTCTGTTAAACAGTACTCCACAGGAGACTATGGCACACAGAAAAGCAAGAAACCGTGACGGTGCTGTAGACAGCCCATTTACCACCATGGTACTGGAACTGGAACAGGATATGCTGGAGAGCCAGGCTCATAAAGCGAAAGTGATCGTATCCAAAGCAGGAAAACTGTTATCCTATGACGAATACAAAGAGATTATGGATCAGGGAAGAATATAAGGAGAGAGAAGCATGAGTAAAATGACCGTTACAGCAGATGCAAAACCGATGTTAAATGCATATCCGGACAGCGTAGGCGGAACCCTCAGCGATATCACCGGATTTTTACAGAAACCGGAATTAAAGGATGTATTTTCTTCCTTCTATATTCTTCCAAGTGTATTTAATACGGATCTGGATCGCGGATTTTCCGTGATCGATTACACACTGAACGAAGAACTGGCGGACCGGAAAGATCTGGAAGCACTGGATAAACTGGGTATCAATCTGAAACTCGACTTTATCCTGAATCACGCTTCTGTATTATCCAGTCAGTTTCAGGATATTCTGAAAAATGGTGACGATTCCAAATATCGTGATTTCTTCATTGACTGGAACAAATTCTGGGACGGTAAGGGAACCATGACCGAGGAAGGCTACATCCAGCCGGATCAGGAGCTGATCCAGCATATGTTCTTCCGCAAACCGGGTCTTCCGATCCTGATGGTACGTTTCCCGGATGGGAAAAATGTACCGTACTGGAATACCTTCTATCAGGAAATCAAATATCCGGTTCTGGATGCACAGGATATCATGCAGGTAGCTAACGTGCAGTATTATAAGGCAGATCTGATCGCAAAGAAAGTCAACGAAGAGATCGCAGCAGGTAAGAAACCGGCGGAACTCACCATCGATGACAGCTGTAAGGACAGCGTTGTGGAACTGCTGGAGAGCAAGAGAAAATACCTAGGACAGATGGATCTGAACATCAAATCCCCGCTGGTATGGGAGTTCTATGAGAATACTCTGAAAACACTGGCTGGATACGGTGCAAAGATCGTCCGTTTGGATGCATTTGCCTATGCGCCGAAGGAGCCGGGTGAGAAAAACTTCCTGAATGAGCCGGGAACCTGGGAACTACTGGAAAAAGTCCGCAAACTGGCAGACAAATATAACCTGACGCTGCTTCCGGAGATCCATGCAAGCTACGGAGAGAAGAACTATGAACAGATTGCAAAACAGGGTTACATGACCTACGATTTCTTCCTTCCGGGAATGATCATCGATGCACTGGAAAGCGGCAACGGTTCCACTCTGGAAAAATGGGCAAAAGAACTGATGGAAAAAGAAATCCATGTAGTCAACATGCTGGGCTGCCACGATGGAATCCCGCTTCTGGATCTGAAGGGGCTGATCCCGGAAGAAAGAATCCAGCAGATCATCGACACTGTTGTTGCAAGAGGCGGATATGTGAAAGATCTTCATGGTCAGAAAAATGTATATTATCAGGTAAATGCAACTTATTACAGTGCACTGGGCGAAGATGACAAAAAAATGCTTATGGCCAGAGCACTGCAGATGTTCATGCCTGGAAAACCGCAGGTATGGTACTTGGATCTTTTCGCTGGCAAGAACGACCACGAGGCTGTTAAACGTGCCGGTGCCGGCGGTCATAAAGAAATCAATCGTACCAATCTGTCCGCAGCACAGATCGAAGAACTGATGAAGACAGATATCGTAAAAGAACAGTTGAAACTTCTGCATTTTAGAAACGTATCCAAAGCGTTCGGCTTTGATGCAGAACTTGCAGTATCCACAGAAGATGAAATCATTACCTTCATCTGGACAAACCAGGGCGAGAGTGCAACACTGCGCGCAAATCTGAAGACTTTTGAGTACGAGATTACAGATTCTGAGGGAATCTACGCATAAGGGGATCAGGCAGTGATGTGAGGGAGTAAAAGAAATAAGAGAAAACAGGGCGAACGCTGAGAGGGAAGCAGCTTCGCCCTGTTTTTTCGTTGCACTGCATATCAATAATTGCGCCAGTGAACCAATTTTCCATGATATTTAAAGTTCATTGCGCTGGAAAAATATACAGGGATAGCGTATACTGAAAGAAAGTATGATTCCGGGAAAATGAGGCGGAAATACGAAAGAGGAAAAGGGAAGCGGGGGAATATATGGAACCTATGAAAAAGGGACATCACCGTCTGGAAGTGATGTCACATTATTATGGAAAACGGATACAGCAGGATATGAGCAACTTTGTCAAATGGATCCTGCTGGCACTTCTGATCGGTGGAGTGGTTGGCGGTGCCAGCAGTTTATTTGCCGGGTGTCTGAGTTGGGTGACACAGTTTCGGGCAGACAGACCGGCGGTTGTTTTATTATTGCCTTTTGGTGGTCTGTTGATTGTATTTTTATATCAGAAGATTGGAAAAGAGGACAGAGGAACAAACCAGGTACTCTCTACGATCCGGTCGCAGGATGAGGTCCCGCTTCGTTCAGCACCACTGATTTTTATCGCTACAGCATTGACACATCTGCTTGGTGGCTCAGCAGGCCGGGAAGGTGCGGCGATCCAGCTTGGAGGAAGTATCGGAAATCAACTGGGACGGTGGATCCATCTGGATGAGGAAGACCGCCATGTGATCGTTATGTGCGGGATGAGTGCTGCGTTTTCGGCTGTTTTCGGTACGCCGATGGCGGCAGCGGTATTTGCCATGGAAGTGGTCAGCGTAGGTGTGATGTACTATGCGGCTTTGCTGCCCTGTGTGGTGGCATCGCTGGTTGCTTATGATTTTGCGGGAAGTTTCGGAATCCATCCGGAGAACTTTCATGTCACGGGAATCCCGGCATTTTCGATGGAAAACGGGATTAAAATGGGCATCATCGCCGTAGGCTGCGGTGCAGTCAGTATCCTTTTTTGTCTGTTGCTGGAATATGTGAGCAAGGGATATGATAAATGGCTGAAAAATCCATATCTGCGTGTCTTCGCGGCGGGCTGTCTGGTAGTAGTCCTGTACTGGATCCTTGGGACAGACCGGTATATGGGTGCGGGTAATCAGCTGATCGAGCAGGCAGTGGAACATGGACAGACGCAGACCTTTGACTTTTTCTGGAAAATGCTTCTGACAGCACTGGCGATGCGTGCAGGTTTTCGAGGGGGGGAGATTGTTCCTTCGTTTGCCATTGGTGCCACCTTTGGCTGTCTGGCAGGACAGATCATGGGATTTTCACCGTCTTTAAGTGCAGCCGCCGGGATGACTGCTGTGTTCTGCGGTGTGACGAACTGCCCGGTTACTTCTATACTGATAGCCTTTGAGTTGTTTGGCTTCCAGGGCGTTTCATATTATCTGCTGGCTGTGGCGGTCAGCTATGCAGTGTCCGGATATTACGGGCTGTATAAAGACCAGACGATCGTGTACTCAAAATATAAGGCGAAATATGTAAATCGGCATACGAAGACCTGATAACTAATTGAAAGACGAACTTCTACCTTGATGTTGCGGCAAACAAAGTAAGGGCGGAAGTTCGTTTTTCATTTTAGAAGGACACAAAATCTTCACAAAAAAAATCAGCACTCCCCCTTGACGAGTGCTGATTGAAGTGTTATATTACATCTAGAACAAAGGAAGGGAACAAAAAGAACGAAGAAAAAGTTCGAAAGCTCCTGAAGCATCCCAGTTCCAAAGAAACAAGGTAATAATACATGATGAATAAAAAGGAGAGATGACTTATGTTGATGCCTAGTATTTTTGGAGAGAATTTGTTTGATGACTTTTTTGATGATTATTTTCCGTTCGATACCGACAAGGAACTGCACAAAGCAGAGAAAAAACTGTACGGCAGAAGAGCCGGACATGTGATGAAAACCGATATCAAAGAAAAAGACAATGGATATGAATTTGAAATAGATCTTCCGGGATTTGCCAAAGATGAAGTAAAGGTTTCTCTGGAAAATGGTTATATGACCATCGAGGCAGCCAAAGGCCTTGATAAAGATGAGAAAGAAAAAGAAACCGGAAAATATATCCGTAAAGAACGTTATGCAGGTGCCTGCACACGTAGCTTCTATGTGGGAGAGGAAGTAGATCCGGATGAGATCAAAGCCGAATTCAAACATGGTATTCTGAAACTGTTCGTTCCGAAGAAAGAAGCAAAACCGGCAGTGGAAGAAAACAAATATATTGCCATTGAAGGATAATATCTGAATCGGGTAACTATTAACCATACGGTTTGCCGAATGGCAGACGGTAGCACATTTATATATAATACTTAACAAAACCTCTTTGTAGAAGGCTGCTAAGCAATCAGTTTGGAGGAAAAGATAAATGAATACTTTAAAAGCTGAAAAAAGAAGCATGGACGTCAAAGCAAAGAAATTAAGAAGAGAAGGCTATGTCACAGGTAATCTGTTTGGCAGAGAGATTGAAGGATCTCTTCCGATCCAGATGACGAAAAAGGCAGTAGATCAGCTGCTGAAAACGGACAACAAAGGAAGTCAGGTTATGCTGGAAGTAGACGGCAAGACCTACGATGCACTGATCAAAGAGGTTGATTACAATGCAATGGCAAACCGCGTGGATGAGATTGATTTCCAGGCACTGGTAAGTACCGAGAAAGTACATTCCGTAGCGGAAATCGTTCTGCTCAACCATGAGAAAGTAGAGGCAGGTGTTCTGCAGGAAGATCTGGAAGAGATTTCTTATAAGGCACTGCCTGCTGACCTGATGGATAAAGTTCAGGTGGATGTCGGTGAGATGAAGATCGGTGATGTGATCAAAGTCAAAGATCTGGAGATCGCCAAGAATCCGAACATCGATCTGAAAACAGATCCGGAAGCAGTTGTTGTATCCTGCACCGCAGTTCACAACAGTGTACCGGAACCGGAGACAGCAGAAGAGGCTGAATAATACAAAAATCAAGTAAATAAAAACACAAACAGGGCGAATCGTTCGAAAGAGCGATTCGCCCTGTTTAGTGTCTTACAAAAACTGTTTTTCAGTAAATCGGGAACACTCTGCGAAGATGCACACGGCATCCTATTCTTTATTCTCTGTTTTTTAGGACAAATTCATTTTTTTTCACTTCCAACAGCCCGTCCTTCTGCATTTTCCCAATTTCTTTCGAAAGCGCACTTCGGTCTACGCTGAGATAGTCAGCGAGCTGCTGGCGGTTGAAGGCGATGGTGATCTCAGGTGAGCCGATGAGCAGTTCCTGATAGGAAAGATAGGCGAGTAGCCGTTCACGGATGGTTTTTGGTGTGGTGTGCAGGATCCGGCGGGAAAGCTGCAGGTTACTGGTTGCCATGATGCGAAGCAGATTTTCAATCATCTGCTGGTGATGGCTGCATGGTTTTTCACAGGTATGCAAAATCTTCGGAACATCCAGAAATAAAATCTGACTGGGCGTGACAGATACGACATTGACCATCAGCGGTTCCGAAGGGGAACAGGCGTAGGCTTCGCCGAAAAGCTGTCCGGATCCGACGTGATTCAGGATATTTTTACTGCCCCAGAAATCGTCAATTTCAATATGAACAGAACCTTCCAGTACGATTCCTACAGAGGTAATAGATTCACCGGCACAAAAGATCATTTCCCCTTTGGAAAACGACCGGATCTGTCCGGAGAGACAATGCAGAATAGACGGAATTTCCTCCGGTTTCACACCATAAAACAGGGGGATTTTTTTTAATATTGGAAAATCCATTTTTTCTCCTTTTTGTGGTTAAAACAACATATTTTTATCTGATATTATAGTATCCTCTGTTTGTAAACGCAAGGGAGCTGTTGCAAAGAGAAGAAGGACAGCATAACAGAGACAGAAATGCATTTGTGTAAAATCAGATATAGAGAGATTTCAGGAGTGCATACAGAAAATAAGGAGGAATCGAATATGATCCGAAGAGTGATTCAGATAGAGGAAGATAAATGTAACGGTTGTGGCGCCTGTGCTAAGGCCTGTCACGAAGGGGCAATCGGTATGGTAAACGGGAAAGCAAAACTGATGCGCGACGATTACTGCGACGGACTGGGGGATTGCCTTCCGGCATGTCCGATGGATGCGATTCATTTTATTGAACGGGAAGCGGAAGCTTATGACGAGGCGGCAGTGCTGAAAAATAAAGAAGAAAAGGCGAAAGCGGAGCGTTCCCGTCTGCGTCAGTGGCCGGTACAGATCAAATTACTGCCGGTGCATGCACCTTTTTATGAGGGAGCGAACCTGCTGATCGCGGCAGACTGTACAGCGTACGCTTATGCGAAGTTCCACGATGAATTTTTAAAAAACCGTGTGGTGCTGGTGGGATGTCCGAAACTTGACAGCACCGATTATGCCGTTAAACTGGCAGAGATCATCCGGCAGAATGCGGTGCAGAGTATCACTGTTGTCCGCATGGAGGTTCCATGTTGCGGAGGACTTGAGATGGCGGCAAAACGTGCCCTTGAAGCGAGCGGAAAACGGCTGCCATGGCAGGTGATCACGGTCGGAACTGACGGTACGATCCGGGAGTAACGGGCAGAACGTTTTCCAGGCAGACGGATGGGAAAAACCAAACGGTGTAATCTGTGAGGATATCTGTGCGAGAGACATAGTACGAAGGATAAAAGCAGAAAAATTAGGGATACTTATGAGATAGATAAGGTAAAAGTAAAGAAAACGATAAAAAAACTGATAAAAGGAGTACAAAAAATGGAGAAAAATATGTTTTGTTTTCAGTGTGAGCAGACAGCAGGATGCAATGGATGTACCGGAAAGCGCGGAGTATGCGGAAAGACGGCTGATGTAGCAAAGGCGCAGGATGAGCTGACAGGGGCACTGATCGGCCTTGCGAAGACCTGCGGCAACAATCCGAAGACCGCCGATACCGACCGGGTGATCATCGAGGGATTATTTACAACACTGACCAATGTAAGTTTCAACGAAGAGACGGTTCGTGTGATGATCGAGCGTGTGGAAGAGGAAAAAAGCAGAATCGCACCGGGATGCGGAACCTGTGTGGCAAAATGTGGCAATACCGACAATTATGATATGGAACAAATCTGGAATGCAGACGAGGATATCCGGTCGTTAAAATCCCTGTTGCTATTCGGCATCCGGGGTGTTGCAGCGTATGCATACCATGCGATGGTACTTGGATATCAGTCGGAAGAAGTGAACTTCTTTTTATATAAAGCACTGGCTACGTTGTCTATGGATCTTGGCATGGAAGAACTTCTCCCGGTGGTTTTGGAGACGGGAAAAGTTAATCTGACCTGTATGGAACTGCTGGATCGTGCCAACACAGAGACTTACGGAATTCCGAAACCTACAGAGGTTTCACTGAAAGTGGAAAAAGGGCCGTTTATCGTGGTTACCGGTCATGATCTGCGTGATCTGAAGCTGCTTCTGGAACAGACCGAAGGAAAGGGCATCAATATCTATACCCATGGCGAGATGCTTCCGGCACACGCATACCCGGAACTGAAAAAATACGGTCATCTGAAAGGAAACTTCGGAACGGCATGGCAGAACCAGCAGAAAGAATTTGCGGATCTTCCGGGAGCCATCCTGTTTACGACCAACTGTCTGATGCCACCGAAGGAGAGCTACGCAGACCGCGTCTTTTCCACGGAAGTGGTTTCTTATCCGGGTGTGGTGCATGTAGATGACGGAAAAGATTTCACACCGGTGATCGAAAAGGCACTGGAACTTGGCGGATTTGAGGAAGACAGGCAGTACAAGGGAATCAACGGCGGAGAAAAGCTGACCACCGGTTTCGGACACGGAACGATCCTGCAGGCAGCAGATCAGATCGTGGATGCGGTAAAAGCAGGAGCAATCCGGCATTTCTTCCTGGTAGGCGGATGTGATGGAGCGAGAAAAGGCAGAAACTACTATACGGAATTCGTAAAACAGACACCTGCAGATACGATTATTCTTACACTGGCGTGTGGAAAATACCGGTTTAACGATCTGGATCTCGGAAGCATCGGCGGTTTCCCTCGGATCATGGATATGGGACAGTGTAACGATGCCTACGGAGCCATCAAAGTGGCAGTCGCGCTTGCAGAAGCTTTCGACTGCGGAGTCAATGAACTTCCGCTTTCCATGGTGCTTTCCTGGTACGAGCAGAAGGCGGTGTGCATCCTGCTGACACTTCTGCACCTTGGAATCAAAAATATTTATCTCGGACCGTCTCTCCCGGCATTTCTGTCTCCCAATGTGCTACAGTATCTGGTAGAAAATTATCAGATCAGCCCGATCGGGGATCCGAAGGAAGATCTGGAGAAAATGCTGGGATAATGGGCAGTAGAGTCAAAAGGTCAGAAAACTGACAGAAGTTTGTTTGCAGGAAGGTTTCTGACTATGGACTTGCAAAAATATGAGCAGGTAGCATTTCTTGAAGAAAAATCTCCGGCGATTTGTAATGAATCGCCGGAGATTTCTGTATTTCTATGGGGAATTTGCTCCTTGACAGGAAAAGGTCAGGTCAGTATAATCTGAAACTGGTACTACCAGTGAAAGGAGAAATATTTTGAAGCACGTAAGACAGTTTTGTATGATATTGTTGTTCTCGTTTATCGGAGAGTTTTTCCGTATGGTGATTCCACTTCCGGTTCCGGCCAGTGTGTATGGGCTGGTATTGTTGCTGGCTGCACTTCTTACCGGTATTGTAAAGCTGGATCAGGTAGAGGGAGCCGCTGATTTTCTGATAGAAATTATGCCGGTTATGTTTATCCCGGCGGCAGTAGGACTTTTGAATGCATGGGATGTGCTGCGACCGGTCGTGGTTCCGGTGGTTGTAGTGACCGTGGCAACAACTGTACTTGTCATGGGAGTGACCGGACAGGTGACACAGCGGGTGATCCGCTGGGAGAGAAAACGTAAGGAGGGAAAAGAAAAATGAAAGATTTCCTGACAAATTCCGTATTTTTTGGTGCGGCGATCAGTTTGGTGGCCTATGAGATCGGAACTCTTCTGAAAAAGAAATTTAAACTGGCAATTTTTAATCCGTTGTTGATTGCAGTCATCTGCGTAATGGCGGTGCTGATTCTGTTTCATATTGATTATGATACCTATAACGAAGGTGGCCAGTATATCAGTTATCTGTTGACACCGGCGACGGTCAGTCTGGCTGTCCCCCTCTATCGACAGATTGAACTGCTGAAGAATAATATCAAAGCCGTTGCAGCGGGCATTCTGTCAGGGGTGCTGGCAAGTATGGTCGGTGTTTACATCCTGGCGCGGGCGTTCCATCTGGACTCGCAGCTGTATGTAACCCTGCTTCCAAAATCCATTACTACAGCAATCGGTATGGGTGTATCGGAAGAACTTGGCGGCGTGGTGACGATCACCGTAGCAGTTATTGTCATTACCGGTGTCCTTGGAAATGTGATCGCGGATCTGGCATGTAAGATCTTCCGCCTGGAGGAACCGGTGGCAAAGGGACTGGCACTGGGAACGGCAGCCCATGCGATCGGAACCGCGAAAGCAATGGAGATGGGTGAGATCGAGGGCGCGATGAGCAGTCTGGCAATCGCGGTTGCAGGTCTGCTGACGGTGGTAACTGCGTCTGTTTTTGCGGGACTGATGTAGACAGATTATTCACTTATAGTAAGTAAAAGCACGTTGAAAGAGGATATTTTGGACGTGCTTTTCTCATATAGAAGTTTTTTGTTGAAACATAGGAAAAAGTAGAAAATAAGAAAGTGAGAAACATATAGTTGGATAAAGAAAAGATACAGGTATCTTCTCCGAAAGCTTATGACCAGGTGCTGGAATATCTGAAAACACTGATAAAAAACAAAGAGATTTCCTACGGCGGGAAAATCCCTTCCGAGAGGGAACTGATGGAGACGCTGGGAATTTCGAGAAATTCGGTCCGGGAGGCACTGCGGATCCTGGAACATACCGGGGTTTTGGAGAGCCGTCACGGGAAAGGCAATTTTTTGGTGAACCGGATGGGAGAAAGCCTCAGCAGTGTATTTTCCATGCTGGTACTGATGGAAGAGAGCAATTACCGGGAAGTCAATCAGCTCCGGTCGATTCTGGAAAAACAAGCGTATGTGCAGGCATGTGCGCTGATCACGGCAGAAGGAAAAGAAAAGGCAGGGGAGATCATCCATCGGATGGAAAATGGGGATCTCGAGGAACGGATGCGGGCAGATCACGAACTGCATCATCTGGTATTTGAATACTCGCAGAACCGCCTGCTGATTCTTCTGACCAATGCGTTGTCCGAGATCATGCGCTCAGAGGGCGAGGTCGTTCTTCGACAGGCGGCATCCATCGACACGGACGAATGGATTACGCTTCATAAAAATATTGCCACCTGTCTTATCGAGGGAAATATTCAGGAAGGACTTTTTGCATTAGAAGAACATTATGAATGGCTTGAACGGGACATTAAAATGTGATAGGATACAAAAGGAGATTTACGACTGTGCCGAGGTAAAGTGATAAATATAAGGCAGCAGTTTAAAAACAGGATCTCCGAAAGCCGCAGGTACGGAGGCGGCAAAGCGTGTGCGCGCGGAGAATCTTCGTAATATCAGGTATGAGAAGATTACGGAAGCGTATAGAAGAGTACAGGAGGAGAACGAACGATGGAAAAAATAAGAATCGGTATTGCAGGTTACGGCAATCTGGGAAAAGGCGTTGAGATGGCGATCCGTCAGAACGCAGATATGGAACTGGCAGGCGTATTTACCAGAAGAGATCCTGCAACAGTAGCCATCAAAACACCTGGCGTAAAAGCATACACCATGGAAGATGCAAAAAATATGAAAGATCAGATTGACGTTATGATCATCTGCGGAGGAAGCGCTACTGACCTTCCAAAACAGACACCGGAACTGGCAAAAGATTTTAACGTGATCGACAGTTTTGATACACATGCAAATATCCCGCAGCATTTTGCAAATGTAGATGCAGCTGCAAAAGAGAACGGACATCTGGCTATGATCTCTGTAGGCTGGGATCCGGGTCTGTTTTCTCTGAACCGTATCTATGCAGAATCCATTCTGCCAAACGGAAAAACCTATACATTCTGGGGCAAAGGCGTAAGCCAGGGACACTCTGATGCGATCCGGAGAATCCCGGGTGTAAAACGTGGTATCCAGTACACCGTTCCGGTAGAAGAAGCTATGGATCAGGTAAGAGCCGGAAAACAGCCGGAACTGACAACCCGTCAGAAACACACCAGAGAGTGCTTCGTAGTTGCTGAGGAAGGTGCTGATAAAAAACAGATCGAAGAATCCATCAAAACTATGAAAAACTATTTTGATGAATACGATACCACAGTAAACTTCATCTCTGAAGAAGAATTTGACGCTGTTCATAACAAGATGCCGCACGGTGGTTTCGTTATGAGAAGCGGTATGACCGGTGAAAATGAAAATACCCATCAGATGATCGAGTATTCTCTGAAACTGGAGTCCAACCCGGAATTCACCTCCAGCGTACTGGTTGCTTATGCAAGAGCACTGAGCCGCATGAAAGCAGAAGGAATGACAGGATGCAAGACTGTCTTCGATGTAGCTCCGGCATACCTTTCCCCGTTGAGCGCAGACGAGATCCGTGCACATCTGCTGTAAAATAAAAACAGAAGATAAATATAGGAAGAAGAGTTGGCTGTTAAAAGCAGTCACTCTTCTTTTTTTGACTCGTTATCGCGGCAGTCGCCAAGGTCTCATGCAAGCATGGACTTTGACTCGTTGCTCGCACAAATCAAAATTGATCCACCGGACCAATTATTGATTTGCAATGCAATAAAAAGACACCACCTGGCAACTGAAAATTGCCAGATGATGTCTCATCAGTCCATCTGCTTTAAAAATGAGCATAAAAAATTGCGGGAGCAGGATTTGAACCTGCGACCTTCGGGTTATGAGCCCGACGAGCTTCCAGACTGCTCCATCCCGCGTCATTAATTATATTATATGCTTATGCGGTGGATTTGTCAAATAGTACTGGAAGATTGGTAATAACCGTGTTACACTTTGGTCAGACTGAAAAATAAAGAGGTGAACAGGAAAGGGGTTATGTATGAATCTGATTAAGAAATATCTGAACCGGGTATTTATAGACGGGCTCAGCGGAATGGCTCTGGGGCTTTTTGCGACTCTGATCATCGGAACAATCATCCAGCAGATCGGGACGCTTGCAGGCGGATCCATCGGGGCGCTGATCTATGCGGTGGGAAAAGTGGCAGCCGGACTGACCTGTGCCGGAATCGGTGTGGGTGTGGCGTACAAGTTTCAGGAATCTCCGATGGTCGTGTTATCAGCGGCTACCAGTGGTATGATTGGCGGGTACGCATCGAAAGTGCTGGCTGGAACACTGCTTGTGGATGGGAATCTGGTATTACAGGGACCGGGAGAACCGCTTGGCGCTTTTGTCGCTGCGTATGTGGGAATTGAGATCGGTCATCTGATCGCGGGAAAGACGAGACTGGATATCATTCTGGTTCCGTTACTATCAATTGGAATGGGATCCGCTGTGGGTATTCTCGTTGGACCGCCGATTTCTTCCTTTATGGCGTGGCTTGGCGGACTGATCAACTGGGGAACCGAGCAGCAGCCGTTTCTGATGGGAATCGTGGTGTCTGTCCTGATGGGTATGATTCTGACACTGCCGATCAGTTCTGCGGCACTCGGCGTGATCCTAAATCTTTCCGGGCTGGCAGCGGGAGCCGCTACCGTGGGATGCTGTTGTAATATGGTAGGATTTGCAGTGGCAAGTTTCCGGGAAAACGGTGTGGGCGGTCTGATCGCGCAGGGCGTGGGAACTTCTATGTTACAGGTGCCGAATATCGTGAAAAAACCGATTATCTGGCTTCCGGTGATCCTCTCAAGTGCCGTGCTTGGTCCGGTCTCCACGATGCTGTTGCATATGACAAACAACGCGACCGGTTCCGGGATGGGATCTGCCGGATTCGTGGGACAGATCATGACCTGGCAGGTGATGGCGCAGACGGAACATCCGGTTGTGGTACTTCTGAAAATTGTTGTGATTCAGTTTGTGCTGCCTGCACTCCTTTCGGTGGTATTTGCACAGTTTATGAGAAAGCATAATTTTATCAAAGACGGCGATATGAAACTGGATCTGTAAAACAGAGAGACACAACATAGAGGAGAGCACATGATTTTACTGATTATTATACCGATTTATATAGCTTTAAACCTTTACATTCTGCACCGGGTACACAAATGGCTGACTGCGTGTTCAAAACGCTTTCATTCGAAATGGTTCGTGGTGCCGTATATTGTGATTTATTCCCTGCTGGCGTTATCTCTGCTGTTTGCATTTTTACTCCCGTCCTCGGGATTTCAGGTGTTGGTAAAACGCATCAGCAATTACTGGCTGGGAACGTTTGTATATATCCTGATGTTTATTGCAGTTGCAGATATTTTGAGACTGATCCTGAAAAGAATCCCGGGAAAAGTGCATGATTTCTTTTTCAGTAAGGTGGGTTATGTGTTTGTGGGAATCTTTTTGACCGCTCTGGTCGGAGGAATGAGTGCCTACGGTATCGCACATTCTCATATCGTAAAGGTGAACCCTTATGAAGTGACGATCCGGAAAAACTGTGGAGACAACAGCGACCTGAAAGTGGTGCTGATTGCCGATCTGCATCTGGGCTACAGTGTGGGAGATCGGCAGATGCAACGGATGGTTAAAAAGATCAATGAACAGGATGCGGATCTGGTGGTATTTGCAGGAGATATTTTTGATAATGAATACGAAGCGTTGCAGAATCCGGACAAGATCGCAAAAACGCTGGCGGGAATCAAGAGCAGATATGGTTCGTTCGGTGTGTTCGGCAATCACGATGTAACGGAGCGTCTGCTTGGCGGATTTTCCGTGACTTCCAAAGAAAATGAAGTGCGTGATCCGCGGTTTGAAGAATTTGCAAAAAAAGCAGGGATTCAGATGCTGGATGACGAAGTGACGCTGATCGACGATGCTTTTTATCTGGTGGGAAGAAAAGATGTACAGAAGCCGGGTGACGGAACAACCAACCGGATGGAGCCGGAAGAGATCCTGGGTGATCTGAATAAGACCAAACCGATCATCGTACTGGAACACCAGCCGAAACAGCTGGAGGAACTGGAAGCAGCCGGTGCTGATATGCAGCTGTGCGGTCATACGCATGACGGTCAGATGTTCCCGGGTAACCTGACGATCAAACTGATGTGGGAAAATGCCTGCGGCTATCTGAAAAAAGGAAATCTGCACAGTATCGTAACTTCAGGTGTGGGCGTCTGGGGACCGGCGATGCGTGTCGGTACGGACTGCGAGATCTGTCCGATCACGGTTCATTTTCAGGGATAACGAAGCAAAGAGACAAGAAAGGATATAAGGAAGAGATGACAGCAAAGAAAAAAAAGAAGAAGAGCGGCGGGATTTTCTGGAAACTGCTGTTTCTGATCGCACTTGCAGTGTTCTGTTTTTCCATGTATCAGCTGGTAACGATCTACCTGGGGTATAAACAGGGGGTGGACGAATACCATGCTGTGGCAGAAGCAACGACAGTACAGAGCAGCGAACCGCTGGAAGTAGTGGAAGAAAAGAAAGATGAGGAGGGTAATCTGATCATTCCGGAAGAGGAAGAGATTACCGTCAATCCGCCGGAGGTGGATTTTGATGCACTAAAGGCAATCAATGACGATGTGGTAGGATGGCTCGAACTCGAAGCAATCCCTTCGATCAGTTATCCGATCACACAGGGAGAGGACAATGAGTATTATCTGCACCGGACGATCAAACAGACCTATAATTTTGCGGGATCGATCTTTATTGATTCTACGAATGCATCGGATTTTTCTGACTGTAATACGATCATCTACGGTCATAATATGAAAAACGGTTCGATGTTCGGAAAATTAAAACAGATGTATGAAAGCGGCAAATACAAGGACAGCAAATATCTGTGGATCTGTACACCGGACGGAAAATATCGGTATGAGATTTTCTCGATGCAGTATGCAAACGTAAACAGCGATGTATATACGCTGTTCAGCGAACATGACGACCAGTTTGGTGTGTATGTGGACAAGATGGCGAAACAGTCGAAAGTAAATATGAAGACAAAAGGACTCAGCAAGGACGATTATGTGGTGACACTGTCTACCTGTACGTCGAATGAATCGATGCGATTCGTGGTACAGGCGCGCTGGGTTGGAACGTATAAATAATGAAGCAACAGAATGTGGACGTGTGGAAGAACTTCACGAAATATGTGGATAAGGAGGATGCGTAATGGAACAGGATGTGGAAAAATTACAGGAACTTGTAGATCAGTACGACCGGATCGTATTTTTCGGCGGTGCAGGAGTCTCTACCGAGAGTGGGATTCCGGATTTTCGAAGTGTGGATGGACTTTATAATCAGAAATATGACTACCCACCGGAGACCATCTTAAGCCATACATTTTTCATGCGCCACACGGATGAGTTTTACCGGTTCTACCGGGATAAGATGCTGGCGCTGGATGCGAAGCCGAATGATGCGCATAAGAAACTTGCCGAGATGGAAGAGGCAGGAAAGCTTACCGGTGTGGTGACACAGAACATCGACGGACTCCACCAGGCGGCAGGAAGTAAACATGTGATGGAACTGCACGGATCGGTACACAGAAATTACTGTATGAAATGCCATAAGTTTTATGATGCATCTTACATGCTGCATTCCGCAGGGGTTCCAAAATGTGAGTGTGGCGGTGTGATCAAGCCGGATGTCGTTTTATATGAAGAGGGACTGGACAACGAGGTGGTAGCGGATGCCATCCGTACGATCGCCGAAGCAGAGGTGATGATCGTTGGCGGAACTTCGCTGGCGGTATATCCGGCAGCCGGACTTCTCGATTATTTCCGGGGAAAGGCACTGGTGCTGATCAACAAAGGTGCGACACCGCAGGATCGTAACGCGGATCTTCTGATCCAGAAACCGATCGGACAGATTTTTTCACAGATGAAAGTAAGGGGAAACAGAACATGACATATCAGTATGAAATAGGAGATATCGTAAAACTGAAAAAACAGCATCCGTGTGGCAGCAGCGAATGGGAAATCCTTCGCGTGGGCGCGGACTTCCGTCTGAAATGTACCGGGTGCGGACACCAGATCATGATCGCAAGAAAACTGGTGGAAAAAAACACAAGAAATTTACGGAAAAAGAGTGAAGAAAACACTTGAAATTGTTCCTGATTCATGGTAGAATATCAACTTGTGATATATAATTTATCCTTGTTTCCGGTCCTGAAACCGGAAGCCAAAAGTCCAAAAGGAGGTAAAACAGCATGAGCAAATATGAATTAGCATTGGTTGTGAATGCAAAAATCGAGGATGAAGCTCGTGAAGCCGTAGTAGAGAAAGCTAAAGGTTATGTAGCACGTTACGGCGGAACAGTTACAGAAGTTGAAGAATGGGGTAAGAAGAGATTAGCTTACGAAGTTCAGAAAATGAGAGAAGGCTTCTACTATTTCATTCAGTTCGAAGCAGATGCAACCTGTCCTGCAGAAGTTGAAAGACACGTTCGTATCATGGACAATGTAATGAGATATTTAGTTGTTAAGAAAGAAGCTTAATTTTTTCTTAAGTGCCAAGCCCATTAAAGGTTTGTAAGATCCCGTAAAAGTAGATACATTTACAAGAGAGGTAAGAATATGAACAAAGTTATTTTAATGGGTCGTTTAACAAGAGATCCTGAGGTAAGATATTCAGCAGGAGACAATTCACTGGCAATCGCGAGATATACACTGGCTGTTGACAGAAGATTCAAAAGAGACGGGGAAGCAACCGCTGATTTTATCAGCTGTGTGGCATTCGGCAGAGCAGCAGAGTTCGCTGAAAAATATTTCCGTCAGGGTATCAAGATCGCAATCAGTGGAAGAATCCAGACCGGAAGCTACACCAACCGGGAAGGCCAGAAGGTCTATACCACAGAGGTAGTAGTAGAAGACCAGGAATTTGCAGAGAGCAAGGCATCCAGTGACAGTTATCATGGTGGTAACTTCGGTGGGCCGGCAAGCGCACCATCCGCTCCGACAGCAGGTGGAAGCGGCTCCGCAGATGGTTTTATGAATATTCCGGATGGTATTGATGAGGACTTGCCATTTAACTAATACGCATAAGGCACTGGCCCGGATGCGAGTCATTAGATTTCGATAAGGAGGTAATATTCATGGCTTACAATAAAAGTGAAAGACCAGATTCTCCAATGAAGAGAAGAGGCGGACGCAGAAGAAAAAAAGTTTGTGTATTCTGCGGTAAAGAAAACAATGAAATCAGCTACAAAGATGTAAATAAATTAAGAAAATATGTTTCTGAGAGAGGAAAAATCCTTCCTAGAAGAATCACAGGAAACTGTGCAAAACATCAGAGAGCTCTGACTGTAGAGATCAAAAAAGCAAGACATATCGCTATTATGCCATATGTAACAGATTAATTTAAAACGTTTGTTATACCGCTACCAGGAAACTGGTGGCGGTTTTCTTGTTTAGAAAGAAAAGACTTTTTTCTTTGTGCGGGAAATGGTATAATAGGAGAGTAATTTGGCAGTCTGCCCTTTTCTGACAGGTTGCCGGAAAATCATACCTTTTCTGAATGTGGAAAAGGTGTACTTGAAAAGGAGATATTTCCTTAGAAGGGATAAAGAACCGAAAGGGAAAGATCGATGATAGGTACAGAGTATGAAAGATGGAATTAAGTTGAAGGGTCAGCTGGCAACCTATATGCGATGGCCGTTTGTTCTGACGCTGCTTCTGGTGGTGATGGATGTATTATTGTACACGGTCAGCTGGAAGGCAGGAGGAATTGGTACCATATTTACGGCGGTGTATCTGTTACTTGGTATTCTGCTGTATTTTCATAGGAGACCGGTGATCCTGAACGAACTGATTTCCTTTGCTACCCAGTACGGACAGGTGCAGAAGAGTCTGATGAAGAATTTTGCACTGCCCTATGCACTGCTGGACGCAGAAGGAAAGATCCTCTGGATGAACGATGAATTCCTTTATCTGACGGGAAAAGACCAGAAGTACCGGAAGTTTATCGGAAATATTTTTCCGGAGGTGACGATGAACAAACTTCCCATGCCGGAGGAAGTAAGAGATCTTGAGATCGCATATCAGGATCACGATTTCCGGCTGAACATGCGAAGAGTCGAGATCGATGAACTGCTTGATGGTTCTCAGATTATCGATGCGGATGCAGAAAAGAATTATCTGATCGCAGCGTATCTTTTTGATGAGACAGAACTGAAAAAGTATATGCGAAAGAACAAAGAAGAACAGCTGGTGACGGGTCTTCTGTATCTGGATAATTATGAAGAGGCGTTAGAGAGCGTTGAAGAGGTCAGAAGTTCTCTGCTGATCGCGCTGATTGACCGTAAGATCAACAAGTATTTTGCTGCGATTGACGGTGTGGTGAAAAAACTGGAGAAAGATAAGTATTTTCTGGTCATGCGGCGCAAATCGCTGGAACAGTTAAAAGAAAAGAAATTTAATATTCTGGAAGAAGTCAAATCCGTAAATATCGGAAATGAGATGGCAGTGACCATCAGTATCGGTATCGGAATCAACGCAGATTCGTTTGCCCATACTTCCGAAGCGGCGCGGATCGCGATGGAACTGGCGCTTGGACGAGGCGGTGACCAGGTTGTTATCAAAGAAGGCAACAACATCACGTATTTTGGCGGTAAATCTCAGATGATGGAAAAGACCACAAGGGTAAAAGCCAGAGTCAAGGCACATGCGCTGAAAGAGTTTATGAGCAGCAAGGACAAGATTGTGGTTATGGGTCATAAGATCACGGATGTGGACTCTTTCGGGGCGGCGATCGGTATCTACCGGGCGGCGAGAACCCTGGAGAAGAAAGCCTACATCGTAATCAACAATCCGACCTCATCGATCCGTCCGCTGATGGATGGATTCCTGCACAGCCAGGACTATGATTCCCGGATGTTTGTGACAAGTCATGAGGCGAAAGAGATCGTGGATGATAACACCGTGGTTGTCGTAGTAGATACGAACCGGCCGAGTTACACGGAATGCGAAGATCTTCTGTATATGACGAAGACGATCGTAGTTCTCGATCATCACAGACAGAACAAGGATATTATCCAGAATGCGGTACTGTCTTACATCGAGCCGTATGCATCGTCAGCCTGTGAGATGGTTGCAGAGATCCTGCAGTATTTTTCCGATGGTATCCGGATCCGGAATATCGAAGCGGACAGCCTGTATGCGGGTATCATGATCGACACCAACAATTTCCTTACCAAAACCGGTGTCCGTACCTTTGAGGCGGCGGCTTTCCTGCGTCGGTGCGGTGCGGATGTGACGAGGGTAAGAAAGATGTTCCGGGAGCATGTAGAAGATTACCGTGCCAAAGGAGAAGCAATCCGAAATGCGGAACTGTTCCGGGATCATTTTGCAATCTCTGTGTGTCCGAGCGAGGGACTGGACAGTCCTACCGTGGTCGGTGCGCAGGCGGCAAATGAGTTATTGAATATTATCGGCGTCAAGGCATCCTTTGTGTTGACGGATTATCGCAATACGATCTATATCAGTGCCAGATCGATCGATGAAATCAATGTACAGATTGTGATGGAACGTCTCGGCGGCGGTGGACATCTGAACATCGCAGGCGCGCAGCTGGAGCATTACTCCATCGCGGAAGCCAGAGATGTACTGAAACAGACTTTACAGAAAATGCTAGATGAAGGAGATATATAAAGATGAAAGTTATTTTGCTTGAAGATGTAAAAAGTCTTGGAAAAAAAGGACAGATTGTCAATGTAAGTGACGGATATGCAAGAAATCTTCTGCTTCCGAAAAAACTGGGTGTGGAAGCTACCGGAAAGAATATGAACGATCTGAAACTGCAGAAAGCACATGAAGATAAAGTGGCACAGGAAAATCTGGATGCTGCAAAAGCATTTGCAGAAGAACTGAAAGACAAACAGGTGGATGTAGGAATCAAAGTAGGAGAGGGCGGAAGAACCTTCGGCTCTATCTCTGCAAAAGAGATCGCAGAAGCAGCAAAAGCACAGCTGGGTTATGAACTGGACAAAAAGAAATTGCAGCTGTCTGCTCCGATCAAAGAACTGGGAACAACCATGGTGCCGATCAAGTTACATCCGAAGGTAACCGGTGAACTGAAGGTTGTAGTAAAAGAAGCATAGGAGGAATTCTTCCGTGGAAGAAGAACTGATTAAACGAATTCTGCCCCACAGCGATGATGCGGAGCGCTCTGTCATCGGTTGTATGATGATGAACCGTGAGGCAATCATGATCGCTTCCGAGATCCTGAACGGGGATGAATTCTATCGACAGCAGATGGGAATCGTTTTTGATTCCATGGTGGAATTATATAACGAAGGAAAACCGGTGGATTTTGTCACACTTCCGGAAAAATTAAAGGAAAAAGATGTTCCGCCGGAGATCAGCAGCATGGAATTTGCCAAAGATCTGCTGACAGCGGTACCGACTTCGGCGAATGTGGGACATTATGCAAAAATCGTCAGGGAAAAAGCGATGCTTCGCCGGCTGATCAAGATGAACGAAGATATCGCCAATACCTGTTATCTGGATAAGGAACCGGTGGAAGAGATCATGGAGGATACGGAAAAGCAGTTATTTCAGCTGTTGCAGACCCGTACCGGCGGTGATTATGTTCCGATCCGGCAGGTCGTGTTAAATGCATTGGAGACGATTGAAAAGGCTTCTCAGACGAAGGGAACGGTAACAGGAATCCCGACGGGTTTTGTGGATCTGGACTATAAAACTTCCGGTTTGCAGCCTTCGGATTTTATTCTGGTGGCAGCCCGTCCTTCTATGGGTAAGACAGCATTCGTCCTGAATATGGCACAGTACATGGCATTTCGAAAGGACAAATCCGTAGCGATCTTTTCCCTGGAGATGAGTAAGGAACAGCTGGTAAACCGTCTGTTCTCTCTGGAATCGAAAGTGGATTCGCAGAAGATCCGTACCGGAAGTCTGGAAGATGAAGACTGGGCGAAGCTGATTGAGGGAGCCGGTGTGATCGGCAATTCCCGCCTGATCATCGATGATACACCGGGTATCTCGATCTCGGAACTGCGTTCCAAATGCAGAAAGTTCAAGCTGGAACAGGGACTTGACATTATCATCATCGACTACTTACAGTTGATGTCCGGCAGCGGCCGTGGCGGTGATTCCCGTCAGCAGGAGATTTCCGATATCTCCCGTGCACTGAAGGGAGTAGCCAGAGAGCTGAATGTTCCGGTAGTTGCCCTGTCGCAGCTGAGCCGTGCGGTAGAAAAACGAGACGACAAGCGTCCGATGCTTTCCGACCTTCGAGAATCGGGAGCCATCGAGCAGGATGCCGATGTGGTTATGTTCATCTATCGTGATGACTACTATAATAAAGATACAGAAAATAAAAATATGGCGGAAATCATCATAGCCAAACAGCGAAACGGCCCGATTGGTACGGTAAACCTGGTATGGATGCCGGAATACACGCGGTTCGTCAACGCGAAAAAGGACTAAAGAAGGCGAAGAGATTTTCTTGTAAAGTACCTCCTGCATGCTCTATAATGAGTGCAGGAGGTACTTGTATTATGAAAGAAACCAGATACCTGATTTCCGAGACGGCAAAACTGGTTCAGGTAGAACCTCATGTACTGCGTTACTGGGAGGAAGAACTGGGATTGTCCATCAAGCGGAATGAGATGGGACATCGGTACTATACCGACAAAGATCTAGAGATATTTCAGAAGATCAAGGAACTGAAAAAAGAAGGCTTGCAGTTAAGGACGATCAAAGAGAAAATTCATGAGGGAGAACAGCCCCCTTCTGTAAAAGAGACGGGGATATCCGGTGAGGCGGTTTCCACACAGCGAGAGACGGGATATCCGACAGAACGGATCCAGGTGAAGATCGTCACCCCGCAGAAGTTTCTGCCAGAGCAGCCTTCCGATAAAAGAGAAGAAAAGCAGGAAAGAAAATCCGACCGGCTGACAAAAGAAGAACGTTTTCAGGTCATTATGGAACGCCTGATTCACGATATTGAACTGAAGGAGCGAAAAGAGGGGCGATACCGCAGACTGGATGAAGCGATCCGGCGGCATCAGCAGTCCAGAAAAATGGTCGCTGCCACACAGGAGAACCGCAAGAAGAAAAAGTAAAAAAAGGAGCTGCACACGAAACCGTGTACAGCTCCTTTTCCGCGCGGAAATAATTATATTCAAAAATAATAATTATTCTTCAACGATAGCTTCTGTAGGACAGACACCTGCACAGGTACCACATTCTACACAAGTATCAGCATCGATAACATATTTTCCATCACCTTCGCTGATAGCTTCTACTGGACATTCACCAGCGCATGTTCCACATGCTACACATTCGTCAGAAATTACATATGCCATAATACAAATCCTCCTTTTCGTATATTGCCGATGCTCTCTCGGCTATATGCTCATTCTAATATAAGTGGTGGCGGATTACAAGTACAAATTTACATACAATCCGAGTTGTTTGTATGATTTTTTGATACATCAAAAACGAACAAAAATTAGTTGTGACGAAGTCACTAATACAACAGTTGCTTCCGGGGAAAAATGGTATTATAATGTGCGTATCACAGGAAAGGAGATAAAAAGATGAGAAAAATTTCCAAAGATATGATTATTGCCGATCTGGTAGCGATCGATCAGAATATCATCGTAATTTTAATGCGCGCCGGCATGCACTGCATCGGCTGCCCGTCAGCTCAGGGAGAGACTCTGGAAGAAGCAGCAATGGTTCACGGACTGGACGCAGACCTGCTGGTAGATCAGATTAACGATTATCTGGCACAGTAAGGAAGAAAGAAAATCAAAATTGGTCCACTGGATCAATGATGAATATGAAATGTAACAAAAAAGAAACGACAGGATCGTAAGATTCTTCCTGCCGTTTCTTTTTTGTTACATTTCATATTAGAAAATTACACATTCAACAATAACAGCTGCTGTAATGCCTGATCAGCTACCAGAACTTCCACGTGCTCTTTGAGGTAAGCCTCCGTTGCTGCGGTGCAGGCTTTGCCGGTACCATATTCGGAGAGCATGTTGCAGACTCTGTTAAAGTTCTCCGGAGTCATGCCGGTCTGATGAAGAATCAGCACATAAGCAGTTTCGCGGTCTTTGTAGAGTGTATTTACTCCGGTGTACCAGCCGTTCAGAGCGGCGGCCGCCCGGATGACAGTATCCAGACTGGAGAACGTGAAGATACGGGTCAGATCCGGACGGGTCTGTGCGGTATTATTTTCCTCTGTTTCTCCGTCAGCGTGTGTCTCTTCGCCTTCCGGCTGAATCTTTGTTTTTCTGTCAGAGGAAACATCCTCTTTCTTTTTCGCAGAAGAAGCCGATGACTTTTTGAGACGGCCTTCACATAACTTCTGGAAGAGATCCAAAATATCATCCGCGCCTGCAACGGACGGTTCCTCGGTCTGAGAAGGAGCCGCATCATCTGCACCAGGTGCGAACTTGGAAAAACGGGTGTCGAGTTCTTCCGGATCTTCCACTTTTGTGATGATCAGTACGATGCTGTCCGGTGTGATCGGGATCGCTTCGATCATCAAAGGAACGTTATCCGCTTCAAATCCAAACTGATCCTGTGCCTGAAGCATCATGTCACGGAAAAGATCTTTTGCCTTTTCGGATCCGTAAGCCAGCTCGCTTAATTTTAACTGGCGGTCTGCCAGATCTTCGCTGGTCAGTGTGCAGCGAATCTGAGTATCATTAATTTTTTCTATTTTCACAGATATCACATCCTTACTATCAACCATTGATCCTGTCTGAAAGACAGGTATATAGAATCACTTTTATTATATACTATATGCAAACCGGATGTAAAGGATTAAAATCTTATGGTTTACAAACCTTTTATAAGATGAAATGTATAAAAATATCGAAAAATAAAAGAAAAATCAGAGAGAATACATAATATATTATAAAAAGTTAATAAATTTCCGATAAAATTGTAATGTTTTTCTTGCATTACGATAAAAATCAGGTATAATAAAGGACAGAAAAGGTGGCACGGTTCCGAGAAAGGATGTGAGGCCGGCCACTGTTTTGAAAATCTATATCATATCAAAAACGTTTCAACTATTTATAATTCTACTCAATTCATAAGACGTATAATTTCGTATTTCCCCAAGTGTAACAAATGAATGTGATTAAGTTTAATTGCTGGGACGAGTGTCATCTTTTCAAAAAATAATGGTGCTGTGCACTTAAGAAAGGATCTATATATCACAAAAGAAAATATGAACAAAGGAAAATGAAACTATGAAAAATGAAAAGAAGCAAAAAGACGATTTCCGTAAGGAACTGGATGCCTATCAGGCGCAGGGAATTCCGCTGTGGCTGGACGGAGAACCGAGCAGTCCAAAGGAGATCTGGAAAGCCCATAAGATCGCGGAGGATGTCTCCTATATGAGAGATTATGTCCCGGATCCTGAGGGAAGACTGCTCAGACTGGAGTTTGATGCGGTGAAGAAAGAAGATGGTTATCCACAGAAATCGTAAAGGAAAAGAGGAAACTGTAGAACAGCAGATATAAATCAAAAGATCACAGGGTTCCCTCCCTTGCATGCAGAAGGCTGTTCTACACAGAAAAGAAGCCACAGCGGAAGAGTTCAGGTTCTTTCGACTGTGGCTTGTTGTTGCATTGCATATCAATAATTGGTCCAGTGGACCAATTTTGATTCCGGTTGAGCGCCAGGTGCACAGAAAAAAACAAAAAAATATGTCAAAAAAAGATGACGGGAAAACATTCTGTTGTTATAATGGGATGCAGTAGGAGGTTATCAGACATGAAGAAAAAAATAACACCGGTTGTTCTGGTGGTCGTATTGATTTTTTTGGTGATCTGTGTGGGGATTCTTTCTATATTTATTAAGAAGTATACTCCATCCGGAAAGACGATAGATGGAAAAACATATTTTCAGCTCACCGGAGATGATGAAGTCGGTCTGGTGGTGAATCATGAGCTGGAAGATGCAAAAGTGAAAATTGTTGACGGAAGATATTATGTGGAAGATTCTGTCGTTGGTACATATATTAACAGCAGATTTTACTGGGACAGCCAGCAGCAGGTGATGCTGTATACGCTGCCGACGGAAGAATTTCAGATTACACCGGAGAGCACACAGTATGTGACTTCGTCCGGTACGCAGTCCACGGATTATGTGATCTTAAAACAGATCGGGGACAGCTTCTATCTGGATCTGGAATTTGTGAAGCAGTATACGGATATGGATTATACTGTCTATGAGGATCCGGCGCGTGTGGTGATTCGCACAAAATGGAATGATCTGCAGCTGGTGACCGTACAGAAAAACAGTGAGATCCGCCAGAAGGGCGGCATCAAGAGTTCGATTGTCACCAAAGTGAAAAAAGATGATACGCTGTATCTGCAGGAAGAGATGGACAACTGGAGTAAGGTTTCCACGGCAGATGGTTACAGTGGCTATATCAAAAAAGAAGTGCTGTCTGATCCGGTGGATGATACGGAACTGCATGCAAGCACTGCGCCGGAATATACCAGTATCAGCAAAGATTACAAGATCAATCTTGCGTTCCATCAGGTGACAAGCATGGACGGTAATGCAACGCTGGCACAGATGGTGGCGGATGCACAGGGGGTCAATACGATTTCCCCGACCTGGTTTTCCGTGACGGACAATAACGGTACGATCTCTTCTCTGGCAAGTGCTGATTATGTAAAACAGGCACATGAGATGGGAATGGAAGTGTGGGGACTGATCGATAATTTTAACAGTGCTACGGATAACCTGACATTCCTGTCAAGTACAGCGGCACGGGCAAATATTATTCAACAGCTGATGGAACAGGCGGCAGCTGTGGGAATGGACGGTATCAATCTGGATTTTGAGTCCATTACAGAAGAACAGGCACCGCATTACATTCAGTTTGTAAGAGAACTCTCGATTGCCTGCCGGAACCAGGGACTTGTATTTTCCATCGATGACCCGGTTCCGACTTACAGCAGGCATTATGACAGAACGGAACAGGGAATTGTTGCGGACTATGTGATCATCATGGGATACGATGAGCATTATGCGGGAAGTACGGAGGCAGGTTCGGTGTCTTCTCTTGGATTTGTAAAAGCCGGTATTGAAGATACATTGAAGGAAGTGCCGGCACAGAAAGTGATCAATGCGATTCCGTTTTATACCAGAGTCTGGATCCAGCCGTTTGGTGCAGGTAATCTGACAAGTGAAGTGCTTGGTATGGACGGTGCGGCAAATTATATCAGTGAACACGGTATGGATACCTACTGGGATGACGAAGTCGGACAGAATGTGGCAAGTGTGGAAGCCGAGGATGGCATCTATACGATCTGGGTGGAAGATGAGCAGTCCATCGGGGAGAAAATGAAACTGATTCAGGAAAACCAGCTCGCCGGAGTGGCAGAGTGGAAACTGGGATTTGAGCGGGCATCGGTATGGCCGGTGATCGCGCAGTATTTGCAGTAAAAGGAGTATAGACAAGAAGGGAAAGGATAAAGACATGGCAGAAGAAAAATTTAAAACGACGTTAATGGGCGGCTTTGATAAAGATGATGTATTACATCAGGTCCGCGAGATGAAGGATGCGGCGTATGCAGAAAAGAGTAAACTGATCAAAGAAAAAAAAGATCAGGAAAAAGTAATTGAGGATCTGAAAAAGCAGCTGGAAGAGAAGGACAGAGAGAAAGAGGAAGCGCTGCAAAAACAGAGAGAGGCGCATAAAGAAGAACTCGCAAAGATGGAGGAAAAAATCCGGGAAAAGCAGAGACAGAAAGAGAAACTGGAGCGCCAGATCAGTGAAAAATATCAGAAATATATCGATCGCTATGATCTGATCGGCGGACTGGTGCTGGAATCCGAGGAGAGAGCGGAAAAAATCACCAATGCGGCAAATGAGAAAGCGGAAAAACTGATCAGCGATGCGACACAGCAGACAGAAAGCATGACGCAGAATGCAAAAAAAGCAGCAGATCAGATCGTTACGGAAGCAATCGCTACCAGAGATACCCTGATGGATGAGGCGAAGAAAGAAGCGGAGAAATGTCTGGAGGCTGTGCAGGCGGAAGTGGATATGAAGCTTGCAGAAGGCAAGAGAAAATACATTGCCGTACAGGACGAGATGAATGAGATCGTGGAACTGATCAATCAGGCGCAGATCCGTTTTATGGCTTCTTATAAAGAGGTACACAAGATCGTCAGCGCAATGCCGGAGACCATGCAGGAACTGGAGGACGAAGACAGAAAGAACGATGGCGGGAAAACAGCATCAGCGGCTGCACAGAGAAACCGGAAGACAGACGATCCGGAATACGGGGATGACCTTGACGAAGAAGAGGAAGATTTTTCCGAGGAAGAACTGAAACAGAGAGTGAACCGCTAGAGCGTGTCTGAAAAATCATTTCCGCAATCTGCAAGCCCCACTTTGCGGTATATTTTACCCTCATTCGGTTGCCGTAGCCCGCTACGCCGCCCTCATTCGGATAAAATCTCCCACAAACTGAGACTCGCAGCTCACGAAAAGCCTTTTTCAGACACGCTCTAGGAAGACGGAAAAACAGAGGACTTGAAGCAGACTCCCGGGCATATATTTTTAGTAAATATGCTCCGGGAGTTTTTACGTTGAAAAAGAAAATATGGGAACTGGGAATGACATTGTTGCTCCTGATCGGTGTGTTCTGGCTGGCAAGGACGGGAGCAAGACTTACAGGCGCAGGTGCGGGGGAGAGCAGAGGTGTGGTACTGATCGACAGCGGACACGGTGGCAGTGATCCGGGAAAGATCGGGATTCATCAGGAAAAGGAAAAAGATATCAATTTACAGATCGCAAACCGGCTCAAAAAGCAGCTGGAAAAGAATGGGGTACAGGTTTATATGACGAGAGAAACGGATACGGATCTCTCGGATGGAACCGGAGGAAACAGCAAGGTACAAGATCTGAAAAGACGTTGTGAGTTGGTCCGGGAGCTTCAGCCGGACTGTGTGCTGAGCATCCATCAGAACAGTTATCCGGAGGAGGCGATCCACGGGGCACAGGTCTTTTATTATGAGGATTCCGTGGAGGGGAAAAAACTGGCGGAAATTTTACAGAGACATCTCGTGGAAGGACTGGATAAAACCAATCACAGACAGGCAAAGGGGAACAAGACCTACTATATGCTCAAAAAAACAGAAGCGACGCTTGTGATCGTGGAATGTGGTTTTTTGAGCAACGACCGGGAAGCCAGCCTTCTGACAGACGAGAAATACCAAAAAAAAGTGGCAAAGGCGATCTGCAGCGGGACGTTGGAATATCTGGACAGTTTGACAGAGAAAAGTAAAGGCAGCGCAGAATCATAGATGAATGAGAAACCATGTGATAAATTTACACTTGCCCATCGCACGTTACTCTAGTATACTGTTATCAGATGTGAGGAAATAAGGTGAAAGAAAATGAAAACAAAAGTGATTCGTATGAATCCGCAACAGCTGGATATGGAAGGCATCCGGGAAGCCGGAGAGATTCTGAAACAGGGCGGTCTGGTAGCATTTCCTACAGAGACGGTATATGGACTTGGAGGAAACGGACTGGATCCGCAGGCATCTGCCAAGATCTATCAGGCAAAAGGACGGCCTTCGGATAATCCGCTGATCATTCATATCGCAGATATGGAAGATCTGGCAAAAATAGTAAAAGAGGTACCGGAGAGTGCAAAGAAGCTGGCTTCTGTCTACTGGCCGGGACCGTTGACGATGATTTTTGAGAAAAGTGATATTGTGCCTTATGAGACAACCGGAGGAATGGATACGGTGGCAGTGCGTATGCCGGATCATCCGCTGGCACAGGCACTGATCCGGGCAGGCGGCAGCTATGTGGCCGCGCCGAGCGCCAACACATCGGGACGCCCGAGTCCGACGATGGCTTCCCATGTGGAAGAAGATCTGGACGGAAAGATCGATATGGTTCTGGATGGCGGTCCGGTTGGGATCGGTCTGGAATCAACGATCGTGGATTTTACAGAAGAGATCCCGACGATTCTGCGTCCGGGATATATCAATCAGGAGATGGTAAGCAGGGTGATCGGTCAGGTACAGATGGACCGGGGACTGATCCAGGCAGACAGTAAAGTCAAACCGAAAGCTCCGGGAATGAAATACCGCCATTATGCCCCGAAAGCGGATCTGACGGTAGTGGAAGGATCTCCGGAGGCTGTGCAGGAGAAAATCTGTGCACTGGTGGATGAAAAGATCAAAGCCGGAGAAAAAGTAGGCGTGATCGCCACTGAGGAGAGCATGCAGGCTTATCCGGAAGGAATTGTAAAATGCATCGGAACAAGGGCAGATGAGGAGAGTATTGCGAGACATCTGTTCGCTGTGCTGCGGGAATTTGACGACTGTGGAGTGACTTATATTTATTCAGAAGCTTTTGATACGCCACAGATGGGACAGGCGATCATGAACCGTCTGATGAAGGCGGCAGGTCAGAAAAAGATTCTGGTATGAGGATGAACTATGGTAATACGGTATAAAAAACTGATTTTTGTAGATACCAATGATAATTGCAGGGCACCGATGGCGGAGATGATACTGAAGAGAAAATTTCTTACCAATCCGCTGACGATCGAGTCGAGGGGAATGGTGGTATTATTTCCGGAACCGCTGAATCCGAAAGCGGAGGCAGTGTTGACCAGCAATGGATATCCCCAGCCGAGTCATATTGCCATGCAGTTAGAGCAGGAAGATATCAACAACGATGTCCTGATCCTGACGATGGAGGATAAACAGAAATCGCTGATCTGGGAGACGTATGAGAATGCACCCCATGTCTATACAGTAAAGGAATACGTGGGGGAGAGCGGAGATATCCCGTCCCTGCACGGTCAGCCCCTGACGGTATACAGTCAGTGTTATACGGAGCTGGAATTATTAATGAGAAAACTAGTAACAAGGTTAAACGAAGAGGAGGAACTGTAACATGATAGCAATTGGTTGTGACCATGGCGGATATGAACTGAAGAAAGAGATCGAGGCATACCTGGACAGCAGAGGACTGGAGTACCGCGATTACGGATGCGACAGCACAGATTCTGTAGATTATCCAATCTATGCAAGAAAGGTAGCACACGCCATCGTAGACGGCGAGTGTGAGAAAGGAATCCTGATTTGCGGAACCGGAATCGGTATCTCGATTGCAGCCAACAAAGTACCGGGAATCCGTGCCGCATTATGTACCGATTGCTTCTGTGCACAGGCAACCAGAGAACACAACGATGCGAACGTACTGGCACTCGGTGGCAGAGTTGTAGGACCGGGACTTGCAATCAAGATCGTTGAGACATTCCTGGATACCCCGTTTTCCAACGATGAGCGCCACATCCGCAGAATCAAACTGATCGAGGAGCCGGCAGATGGAGAATAAAAAAGACTGAAAAAGGTAACAGCCGTAGAGCGTGTCTGAAAAATCATTTCCGCAATCTGCGAGCCCCACTTTGCGGTATATTTTACCCTCATTCGGTTGACGTAGCCCGCTACGCCGCCCTTATTCGGATAAAATCTCCCACAAACTGGGACTCGCAGCTCACGAAAAGCCTTTTTCAGACACGCTCTAGCGATGAATGGAAACTGGAGCCGCGCTACAAAATAACAAAAGAGTGACATGCTGGGAACAGCAGGAAGGAGAACAAATGTCAAAAGTAGTAGTTATGGATCACCCGTTGATTCAGCATAAAATCGGAATTATCAGAAGAACAGAGACAAGCAGCAAGGAATTCAGAGAAATGATCGGTGAGATTGCCATGCTGATGTGCTATGAGGCGACCAGAGATCTGAAACTGGAAGATGTGGAGATCGAAACTCCGATCACAAAAATGACTGCAAAAGAACTGGCAGGAAAGAAACTGGCTGTAGTGCCGATCCTCCGTGCAGGTCTGGGAATGGTAGAAGGTATGCTGGCAATGATCCCGGCTGCAAAAGTAGGACATATCGGTCTGTACCGTGATCCGGAAACTCTGGTACCGGTAGAATATTACTGCAAACTTCCGGCAGACAGTTCTGAGCGTGATATCTTTGTCGTTGACCCGATGCTGGCAACCGGTGGATCTGCAGAAGCAGCGATCACCATGCTGAAACAGAAAGGTGTAAAAAATATCCGTTTCATGTGTATCATCGCAGCACCGGAAGGTGTGAAGAAACTGCAGGAAGTACACCCGGATGTGGATATCTACATCGGTGCACTGGATGATCATCTGAACGATCACGGCTATATCGTACCGGGTCTTGGGGATGCCGGAGACAGAATTTTCGGAACAAAATAAGAGAGAGTCGGATAGCAACCCCTTGACAAATCAGGGAGTTTCCGATAAAATCCTATCAGCAATAAAATAAAAAGGCGATGAAGGGAATAGTACACAGGAGACAATCAACAGAGAGGAAATCAATGGTGGAAGATTTCTGTGCGGAACGTGTGGAACCGGCCCCGGAGCTGTCTGTGAATAAGCAGACCGCGACTTTGGCGTTAAAAAAGAGTGAAAGAAAGTGAGCAGTCTTCGGGCTGTTAATTAGGGTGGTACCGCCGGATAAGCATCTGGTCCCTTTTTGGGGATCAGGTGCTTATTTTGATCTGGAATCCCCTGGAGATAGAGAAATGTACTCTCGGATACAACTGACAAAAATTATCTCGCAAAATCAGGCACAGAAAGATTCCGAGAGTACGTGAGAACAAAAATGGAGGAAATAAAGATGGCAAAAGACAAAAAAATGGTAGAAGCGATCACTTCCATGGAAGAGGATTTCGCACAGTGGTATACCGATGTAGTAAAAAAAGCAGATCTGATTGATTACACCAGTGTAAAAGGATGTATGGCGATCAAACCGGCAGGTTATGCGATCTGGGAAAATATCCAGCATGAACTGGACAGAAGATTCAAAGAGACAGGTGTAGAAAATGTGTATATGCCAATGCTGATTCCGGAAAGCCTTCTGCAGAAAGAAAAAGACCACGTAGAAGGATTTGCACCGGAAGTTGCATGGGTAACACACGGCGGACTCGAACCGCTGCAGGAGCGTCTGTGCATCCGTCCGACTTCCGAGACCCTGTTCTGTGATTTCTATGCAAAAGAGATCCAGTCCCACAGAGATCTGCCGAAAGTATATAACCAGTGGTGTTCCGTTATGCGCTGGGAGAAGACAACCCGTCCGTTCCTGCGTTCCAGAGAATTTCTGTGGCAGGAAGGACATACCGCACATGCAACGGCTGAGGAAGCAGAAGAGAGAACCATCCAGATGCTGAATCTGTATGCAGATTTCTGCGAGCAGGTACTGGCAATCCCGGTTATCAAAGGAAGAAAGACAGACAAAGAAAAATTTGCAGGTGCAGAAGCTACTTACACCATCGAATCCCTGATGCATGACGGAAAAGCCCTGCAGTCCGGTACCAGCCATAACTTTGGCGATGGATTTGCAAAGGCATTCGGCATCCAGTATACAGACAAAGAAAATAAATTACAGTATGTACATCAGACATCCTGGGGTATGACAACCCGTATGATCGGTGCGCTGATCATGGTACACGGCGATGACAGCGGACTGAAACTGCCGCCGAGAATCGCACCGGTACAGGCAATGATTATCCCGATCCAGCAGAGAAAAGAAGGCGTTCTGGAAAAAGCCGCTGAACTGGAAGCTGCACTGAAAGCAGCAGGTATCCGTGTGAAAACAGATGCTACCGACAAGAGCCCGGGATTCAAATTCGCTGAGCAGGAGATGCGTGGTATCCCGGTTCGTATCGAGTGTGGACCGAAGGATATCGAGGCAAATCAGGCAGTTGTTGCAAGAAGAGATACCGGTGAAAAGATTGTTGTCGCTTTACCGGAACTGGCTGAGAAAGTAACAGAAATCCTGGATACGATTCAGGCAGATATGCTGGAGAGAGCAAGAGCACACAGAGATGCACATACCTATACAGCAACCACCTACGAAGAGTTTGTAAAGACCATCAACGAAAAACCTGGATTTATCAAAGCTATGTGGTGCGGCGATCAGGCATGTGAGGACAAGATCAAAGAAGATACAGCAGCAACTTCCCGTTGTATCCCATTTAACCAGGAACATCTGGCAGATACCTGTGTATGCTGTGGAAAACCGGCGACAAAAATGGTATACTGGGGCAGAGCATACTAAAAGAAAAAGTGTGGGAACATCAATAAAGGCATTCGGCTGTTATCGGTGTTCAGAACGAATAGCATGAAACAGAAAAGGAGTGGATAGAATGCGGTTACAGTTACCGGCAGCAGTAAACATGATTATTGATGTGCTTCAGGCGCATGGGTATGAGGGATTTGCAGTGGGTGGCTGTGTCCGGGATTCGGTGTTGAACAGAACGCCGGATGACTGGGACATAACCACATCTGCCACTCCTTATCAGGTGAAGGAATTATTTCCCAAAACCGTGGATACCGGTCTTCAGCATGGAACCGTGACGGTTATGGTACATGGCGTCGGTTACGAAGTGACCACATACCGGATCGACGGGGAATACGAGGATGGCAGACACCCGAAAGAGGTGCAGTTTACCTCAAATCTGACCGAAGACCTGAAACGCCGCGATTTTACGATCAATGCCATGGCTTACAGCAAAGATCGTGGGCTGATTGATGAATTTGGCGGGATGAATGATCTGCAAAGAAAAATCATCCGCTGTGTGGGAGATCCGTGGCAGCGGTTCGGTGAAGATGCACTGAGGATCCTTCGGGCGGTACGGTTTGCAGCGCAGCTTGGATTTGAGATTGAAGAAAATACCAAAAAGGCAATTGTGGAACTGGCATCGACGCTTTCAAAGATTAGTGCGGAGCGGATCCAGACGGAGACAGTGAAACTATTGATGTCGGATCGTCCGGAGATGTGGAGAAGTGTGTATGATCTTAGCATCACACGGATCATCATGCCGGAGTTCGATGCGATCATGGAAACGCCGCAAAATACCCCGCATCACATGTACAATGTGGGGGAACATACATTAAAGGCGCTGAGCCTGACGGAAAAAGACCGGATCCTGCGTCTGACGATGCTGCTTCACGATATTGGAAAAGCAAGTATGCGGACGACCGATGCAAACGGTGTGGATCATTTTAAAGGGCATGGTCCGGCGGGAAAAGAAATCGCGAAAAAGATTCTTCGCAGACTGAAGTTTGATAACGATACGATCGCACAGGTGACACATCTGATCTACTGGCACGATTATCGACCGGCACCGGAAGAAAAAGCGGTCCGGCGGGCGATCCACAAAGTGGGAGAAGATCTGTTTCCGCTGTTTTTGAAGGTACAGCGGGCGGATAACCTGGCGCAGAGCATGTATCTGAGAGAGGAGAAGCTGGCGCGGATCGACGGTGTGGAAAAACTTTACCATGAGATCATGGAAAAACACCAGTGTGTGTCGCTGAAAACACTGGCAGTGACCGGCAGGGATTTGATCGCAGAAGGAATGAAACCGGGACCGCAGATGGGAGCCGTTCTTCAGGAACTGTTGGAAGTGGTGCTGGATCAGCCGGAAATGAATGAAAAAGAGAAATTGCTTGCCTGGTGGAAAGAACATGGGACTTGTCAAAAGGCGGAGGGTACTTTATAATATAGGGTACTTTAGAGATAAAGGGATATAAAATACAGAACTCCGGCAGAGTCCGGGGAAGAAACAATGGATATCAGAAAATCAGGAGGAGACATTCATGAAGAGAGAAACCGTAATCGTACTCGATTTTGGTGGACAGTACAATCAGTTAATTGCACGACGTGTACGTGAGTGTAATGTATACTGTGAAATTTATTCTTACAAAACCGATTTGGAAAAAATCAAAGCTATGGAGCCGAAGGGAATTATTTTCACCGGCGGTCCAAACAGTGTATATCTGGAGGATTCTCCTTCTTATGCAAAAGAAATCTATGATCTGGGTATCCCGGTTCTCGGTATCTGCTACGGTTCTCAGCTGATGATGCACCAGCTGGGCGGAAAGGTATGCAAAGCGCCGGTTCGCGAATATGGTAAGATCGAAGTAACCGTAGATCAGTCTTCTGCATTATTTGAAAATGTATCCGAAAAGACCATCTGCTGGATGAGTCATAACGATTATATCGAGCAGGCAGCGCCTGGATTCAAGATCATTGCTCATACACCGGACTGTCCGGTAGCAGCAGTGGAAAATGTAGAAAAGAAACTGTATGCAACTCAGTTCCATCCGGAAGTTCTTCATACAAAAGAAGGAAAACAGATGCTGGCAAATTTCGTATTTAACGTATGTGGTTGTGCCGGCAGCTGGAAAATGGATTCCTTCGTAGAGGAATCTATCAAAGCCATCCGTGAAAAAGTCGGCGACGGTAAAGTGCTGTGCGCACTGTCCGGCGGTGTGGATTCTTCTGTAGCAGCCGTTCTGTTATCCAAAGCAGTCGGCGATCAACTGACCTGTGTATTCGTAGACCACGGTCTTCTGAGAAAGAACGAAGGCGATGAAGTAGAAGCAGTCTTCGGACCGGACGGAAATTATAACCTGAATTTTATTCGTGTCAACGCACAGGAACGTTTCTATGAGAAACTGAAAGGTGTGGAAGAACCGGAAGCAAAGAGAAAAATCATCGGTGAAGAGTTTATCCGTGTATTTGAGGAAGAAGCAAAGAAAATCGGTGCTGTGGACTTCCTGGTACAGGGAACCATTTATCCGGATGTTGTAGAAAGCGGCGTTGGCGGAGAATCCACCGTGATCAAATCCCACCACAACGTAGGCGGTCTGCCGGAGCACGTAGATTTCAAAGAGATCATCGAGCCTCTGCGTGACCTGTTCAAAGATGAAGTAAGAAAAGCCGGTCTGGAACTCGGCATCCCGGATTACCTGGTATTCCGTCAGCCATTCCCGGGTCCAGGACTTGGTATCCGTATCATCGGCGATGTAACCGCAGAAAAAGTACAGATGGTACAGGACGCAGACGCCATCTGGCGCGAAGAAATCGCCAAAGCCGGTCTGGACAAAGAAGTAAACCAGTATTTCGCAGCTCTGACCAACATGCGTTCCGTAGGTGTTATGGGTGATGAAAGAACATACGACTACGCCATCGCACTGCGTGCAGTAACCACCACAGATTTCATGACTGCAGAAAGCGCTGAGATTCCGTGGGATGTCATCGGAAGAACAACCAGCAGAATTGTAAATGAAGTGAAGCATGTAAATAGAGTAATGTACGATTGCACGGGGAAACCACCGGCAACGATTGAGTTTGAATAGTTGACGCTGGGCTACAAAGCCCGTAACCACGGGGCTTTGCGGCTTTGGGTGTTTGAAATTGCATTATCATTGCATTTTTATATTTCTTTGTGATACATTGCAGTATGCTGATTACTGGTATAATTAGCAATACTTTGAGAAGCTGACTGGTAGCTGAGAACCCCGGTCAGCTTCTTTGCAATCTCAATATTGGTGTTTGGATACAGATGACCATAAGTTCCTAGTGTCGTCTGTATTTTTTCATGTCCAAGACGCTCTTTAATCAGCAGTGGATTTTCGCCCATGCTGATAAGCAGGGAAGCATGCGAATGTCTCAGGGCATGAATTTTGATTCTGTGGACACCAGCTAAATTTGCCAATTTCTCTAATGCTCTTGGAAGCGTTGTTTTGCTGGTGGGTGTACTGTTATAACTCAGTACGAATCCACAATTTGGTAAAACCTTTGCCTGGACCGCCTTCCATTCTTGTAATTCCTTGATGGTATCAGCATCAATATAAATGGTACGGTTGCTTGCCTGCGTCTTAGGTTCAACGAATTTGTAGTCATTCATTGTTTTATAGTACAGTGTTTTACTAATAATCAGCATACCTGTTTCAAAATCAATATCATCCCACTGTAAGGCGGCAGCCTCTCCAATACGCATTCCAGTCATAAATAAAAGCCAGAACGAGATGAAGAGATAGTGCTCGTAGTAGTCACCTTTGTACAGCAGGGATATTACCTTCTGAAACTCCTCCAAAGTCCAGAAGTCGATCTTTACTTTTTTAGATTTGATATTGCCGATCATGCGGGCAGGATTCTTCTTTGCAAGTCCGAGGATAATCGCCCGGTCAAAAGCTAAACATAACATTCCCTGAACAATGCGTACATAGTTTGGACTGAATTGTTTTGCCAACTTGAGCTGCCAGGTCTGTACATTTATCGCTTCTATTTCGGACACTTTCTTCTTGTAGAAATAGGCAAAGTGTTTTTGAATGGTCGAGTAACGATTCTTGTAGGTACTTTCTTTCACCTGAGTTTTGTACCACGGAAGATAGATTTCTTCAATAAACTTTTTGAAGGTAATGTCTTCCTTCTTATCAGCTAATTCTTCCGTTGATGCAAGAATCAATTTGGAATACTCGGCACGGGCTTCTTTTTTTGTTGAGAATCCGCTGCGGTATTTTTGAATCTGTTTTCCGGTTACAGGATGATATCCGAGGTTGGCTCGAAAATAATAAGTGCCGTTTTCTGCTTTTTTAATTGGATCTTTTGCCATGATTTCACTCCTTACTAAAATGCAAAAAGCACGATCATTCTTGCTTATCGGGCAAAGTAATCCCTAATAATTCTTCAACGGCTTCTTTTGGAACCCTGTCTAATTTTCTGGATTGATAATAGGTATGCCCCTTTTCTACCATAAGTTCCTTTGCTTTTTTGATAATATCAGCAGCAAAGGAAGGACCGTAGCCTAATTCAATCAAATCCCTTTTTGTTACAGTTATCATGAATCTCCTTTCCATAGACAGGGAATCAACTTGATACCTGTCTATTATTATATCAAATTTTGAGTAAAAGTTCTCTAATAAAAGCGCTATAAGCTAAAATCCCAAAAGTCTATGTTATTCTTTCAGAAGCCAGTTCCTATGCCCGCTCCGGCCACGTAAAACGGTGTTACTTTGTAACTATTAAGCTGCAGGCGTGCGAAGATGCAAACTATCTGCAGTCACCTATATCAATCTCCCGAAAGATTTCTTTTGTTTTCAAGGTACGGCGAATGGATATATTACCCATTCAATTAAGGAATAGGGGGCTTTTCTTTAAGATTGAAAAATTTTGAGAAAAAATGATAAAAATAAAAGCTGCCTTGATTTGGCAGCTACGGAAATCTATTTGCGTTTTAGAGCCAGACGATTCAGCATGGAAATGAGCGCAAGCATATCCTCATCATCGAGTTGTTTCATCAGATCAGTTGCTTTGTCAATCAGAGGAAGATTGTGCAGCTCTGAATCGAAGAACTGTTGAGGAGTGACTTCCAGATAGTCACAGATATCCAGAAAGCTCTGCATGGTAGGCAGAGAACGTCCGGAAGTGAGGGACTGGATGTAGCTTTTATTTTTGCCAAGATCCAGACTCATCTGATATTCAGATACATTTTTCTTTAAACGCAGTTCGCTGATGCGTTCTCCAATAAAGTTTTTATCCATACATTTACACCTCTCTTCCACATTTTAAACTATTTACTTACAGCAAATTACGGAATAAAATAGAGATATATTTGAAATATAGTGATTATTCCGTAATATAACCGTAATTTACTAAAATGATACAAAAAAGAAATTATGGATGATAGAAAATGGATTTTGGGGTATGATGATAGCAAAGGAAGTGGATGTCTGTGCGGATTATAGGAAATGAGCAGGAAATTGAATGGGCGAAGGAAGCACTGCGGAATCAATGTAACGATTGTCCCTACTTGGACTGCTGTAATGAAAAGGCGAAAGAGGAGTCAAAGCAGTGTGGAACGGTTCGGTTTGGCTGCCGGGAGTATCTGAAAGAGAAGATTGAATTCGTAGTAGAAAAATAGATGTAGTATTTTGAACAAATATAAACACCATATATAGTATAAGCCTGAATTGACATGAGGAATATCTTGTGCTAGTATACTGATATAGTTTATTTTATGCACACCCTTTTTGGGGAGTTTCGGGATTCATAAGAATCTCCAAACTTACAGGAAACAGCAGGAGCTGATTCCTGGCATAAGTAGTTTATGTTTGTAGTGAGTGTCACGGTATGCCTTTTTTGGCTGCGTGGCACTTTTGTTTTTTCAGGAAGAAACCAGACTTTTAAGAATGAACAGAGAAAAGACTCTCTTTTCATTCTTTTTTTGTGCTTACATTTAGGTTTCGGCATAGTTGCATGCCACAACCAGCTTCGGCTGTTGATGGATAAATATTATTTTAAGAAAGGTGGAATAAGAACATGAATGAAGCAAGAGTGTATGCAGATGGATTTGAGAGATCCTTTGCAGAAGTAAAAGATCTGCTGGAGTTTCTGGCAGAGAGAGGAAGAAATGCCAAATGGATCAGAAAGCCAACGAATACGTTACGGCTGGCACCACTGGAAAAGGAGGCTCAAAATCTGGATGCGGCAGATGCATCCATGGAAGAAATTTTGGAGGATACAGAGAAGAATACGCAGCTTGTACTGAAAATGAGAGGAGAATCCTATCCGGTACGTGACTGTGCCATCCGCACCATTTTAAGCCGCGCAGGTGTCAATGGAGACGGGCTTCGCAAGCTGGATAAGGCAACATATGCGAAGGTAGTCAATTACTGCCTGCGGGTTGCAAAAGGGGATGCCCTGATTAAGATTGCGGACGGAAAGGTTTCCGCAGTACATGGCGGGGATAAACATGATTATTGCATCCTTGATATGAAAGCCATGTTTGAGACAACCTGCGAATATCTGAATCTGAATTTCAAAGGCAGTGTTTACATGGAGGGCTCTGGTATCTATGACCATTCCATTGTATCTGCCATGTGGAAGCTCGGAGGAAGTCAGGAACTTCTGGATACTTACCGAAAAGCACTGGATGCACACGGAATGGATGAGAAGATCCTGTCACCGGCACTTCGTTTTACCACATCTGACGTGGCAGCGAGCGGTGCAAATCTGTATCCGATGCTTTTGACAGACGGACCAAACGGCGTTATCAGTCTGGGAAGTCCAATCAAGCTGGCTCACGATAAAGGGGCAACGATTCTGGACTTCCGGAAAAATCTGGAGCAGGTATGCGCCCGCTATGTGGATGCGATGAAGAATCTTACTCAGCTTATGGACATTGAGATCCGTAATCCGGTGAACTGCCTGAAGCTGCTGATGAAGGAACTTGGCATTAAACAGAAGATCCGGAATGAGGTGGTGGAGCTATTTGTATCCCAGAACGGGGAAGGTGCCTGTACGGCACATGATCTTTATTATGCCATGAATGAAGCCTCCTTTTTTGCAGCCTGTGAAGGAATGTCCGGACAGGGCATCCTGAAGCTGGAGGAGGATATTACGAAGGCGCTTATAAAAGACTGGAAAAAATATGACGTTTATGGAGCAGTCAAATGTTAGGAGGAATTGGAATGAATAACAAAGCAGAGTATACACCGGAAAAGGTTGTGGATATCAGTAACCTGTCAAGAGAAGACTGGTTGGAATACCGCAAAAAAGGAATCGGCGGCAGTGATGTAGCGGCAATCATGGGGATCTCTCCATTTGCCACTATCCGGGATCTGTTTTACAACAAAACAGGTGTGCAGCCGGTCATTCAGGAGGAAGAGGAAAGCAACTGGGTTGCCAAGGAAGTCGGACACCGGCTGGAAGATCTGGTGGCAGAAATCTTTTCCAAAAAGACCGGACTGGAAGTATTTCCGGTACGTGTCATGTTCCGGCATCCATTATATCCGTTCATGCTTGCAGATGTGGATTTTTTTGTTCGTATGCCGGATGGGACATTTGCGATTCTGGAATGTAAAACCTGCAATTATAATGCGAAAGATAAGTGGGCTGATGAGGGTATTCCAGCTCATTATGTGCTGCAGGTAAGGCATTATCTGTCTGTGATGAATATGCAGAAAGCCTTTATCGCATGCCTGTATGGAAATAACGAGAATGAGTTTGTGTATCGCACCATTGAGCGTGATCTGATTGAGGAAGAAGACATCATTGATCAGGAAACGTATTTCTGGCAGGAACATGTATTGAAAAATGTAGTACCGCCGCATAACGGGAATTCCGATCTGGTTCTGGCAAATATCCGTAATTATGGTGGTTTTGCAGACAAATCTATTCCGGAAATTGTGCTTTCCGGTCTGGAATCAAAAAATCTTGAGAAGTATCTTACCCTTTCGGAGGAAAAGTCACAGTTGGAAAAACGGAAAAAGGAAATCGAAGCAGAACAGCGGGCAATCAGTGTTCCTTTTGTGGAACAGCTGGGGCAGGGCTGCAAGGCAGTGCTGGAGGACGGTACGAACCGTTACCGTATTACCTATAATCCGACCAGACGTACTTCGGTTGGGAAAGACCAGATGGAGAAGCTGAAAAACCAGCATCCGGATATCTATGAGGAATATACAAAAACAACGGAGAGCCGTACTTTCCGAATTAAGAAGGAGGCGGCGTAATGAGAAAACCAAATGAACGGATGCGGATAAAAAGCTGGAGGGATATAAACAATGAGGTGCAGATTTAAACATAAGATTTTCCAGAATGAGGAGAATGGGTATACGATTGCCATATTCACCACACAGGATACGTCTGTCCCCCTGTCAGCCAGAGACAAATATCTGGCATCCCGGAATATCATCGGCTTCTCAGCGATTGGATTCGGTCTTCCGCTTACAGACGAGATTGAGCTTGAGATGGAAGGCAGATGGGAGAGCGGAGAGCATGGAACTCAGTATCAGGTGGAAAATTTCATGGAGGTTGTACCACGGACAAAGGAGGGTATCTTAGGATACCTTTCTTCCGGTGCAATCAAAGGTATCGGTCCCAAGATGGCAGATACTATTTTCCGGAAGTTTGGGCTTCAGACACTGGAAATCATGGAAAACAACCCGCAGGAACTCTTGAAGATCCGTGGAATTTCCGAGAAGAAGCTGGCTGCTATTGTGGAGTCCTATGGAAAAAACCAGGTGTTCCGGGAACTGATGACGTTTCTGGCGCCTTTTAAGGTAACACCCAAAAAAGTGAATATGATTCTGAAGAAATTCGGAAATGAATCGGTGGATATTATCCGGCACCGCCCTTACATGCTGAGTGCAGTCAAAGGCTTTGGGTTTCTGACTGTGGATGCGATCGGAAGACAGTGCTGCTGTGCACTCAATGATCCCATGCGGATATCCGGGTGCATCGGACATATCATGAATCAGGCAATGAAAGAAGGACATCTGTTTAAGCAGCGTCAGGAGGTTATCAGGGAAGCACTGGAAATGCTGAACCGGGATCTGCAGGTCATGGCAGTATCGGAGCAGGATGTCAGTCAGGTGCTTTACCGGCTGGTGCTGCAAAAAAGCATTGTTGTGGAGGAAGAACGGATCTATTCTATCCGGCAGTATGAAGAAGAAACACAGACCGCTTCCATGATAGCCAGACGGCTTTTGGAGAAGCCGGTTTTGCTGTCCATTGAACCGGAGCTGGAAAAGGCACAGAAGACACTGGGGATCACGCTGTCAGAAACACAGAAACAGGCAGTGCGGATGGTGTTTGCACATCCCATCAGTATTATTACCGGAGGTCCCGGAACCGGAAAGACAACGGTTCTCAAGGTGATTCTCTATATCCATCAGGCGTTATGCAGGTCAGAGGTACAGCTTATGGCTCCGACCGGACGTGCGGCAAGACGTATGGTGGAGAGTACCGGCTGTGAAAATGCATCCACGATGCATCTGGCCCTGGGGCTTTTGGGAGATGATACGGATTTTGAACCGGATTTTGAGTACCTGTCTGCTGGATTTCTAAATGTAGATGAGGTGTCCATGGTGGACATGCATCTTGCCTATGAATTTTTCCGGCGGGTTAGCAGACATGCCAGAGTCCTTTTAGTCGGGGATAAGAACCAGCTTCCATCCGTAGGAGCCGGGGATGTGTTCCGGCAACTGATTGCCTGCGGGCTGATTCCGGTCACGGTACTGGATCTGGTTTACCGGCAGGGCGCTTTGAGCAGCATACCTTATAATGCAAAACTGATGCAGGAGAATAAGACTAATCTGAGCTTTGGGGAGGATTTTCAGTTCATTGCCTGTAAAGGAGCAGATGAAGCGGCAGAGATTGTCCGGAGGATTTATCTGGACGAGATTGCAAAAAACGGCATGGATCAGGTACAGATCCTGACTCCGTATCGGAAACGCAGTGCTGCCGGAGTGGATGAATTGAACAAATCTCTGGAGGATTTTGTAAATCCGCCAATCGCAGGGAAGAAGGAACTGCATATCGGCAGTCAGGTGTTCCGGGTTGGCGATAAGATTTTACAGAATAAAAATACCGAGATGGCGAGTAACGGCGATCTGGGCAGGATACTGGACTGTATCACGGATGAGGATGGAAATGCCAGGGCAGTGATCGGATTCCCGGATGGGCGGCAGGTGCAATATGAAGCTGACCAGATGGAAATGATCGAACATGCTAACGCAACAACCATCCATAAGGCACAGGGTTCCGAATGTCCGGTTGTCATCATCCCTTGGGTAAAAGCCTTTTATATGATGCTGAAGCGCAATATTCTCTATACCGGAGTGACCAGAGCGAAAAGCAAGGTTTATCTGGTAGGGGAATGGGCTGCAGTCTGTCAGGCAATCCATACGGATGACAGCGGGACAAGGAACACCATTCTGAGTGAGCGGATCGTACAGTATTACGATCAGTATCAGAGTGAACAGAAACCGGAAATGGAGCAGTTAAAACTTGTTGTTTAAAAATATTTTTCAATTTTTGAAATAAGCGGACTATTACTCTTATATAGGGGAACGTCTGCTTTTCTAAATGAAAGGAGCAGAGAATGAAAGAATTATTGTATAAGAAATCAGAGGCAGTTGCCGCTTTGAACCGTGTGGATGGCTTCCATCCGATGGAACTGGCAAGAAAGATTGGAGAAGAAGGGCAGGAGGAGCAGCTTTATCTGGATGTGAAATACCGGAAGCTATGGTTTCGTCTGGTCAATCCGGCAGGAAAGATCATCAGCCGGATTATCACTTTCACAGAGAACATGGCAGTTGTGGAAGCACGTATCTATCTGGATAAATGTGATCAGGAAGACAATTATGTAGCCAATTCCTTTTCGCAGAAATTCCGGAGCGATGACCCGAAGTTTGGAGACAAATTTCTGGAAATGGCAGAAACAGCAGCCGTAGGAAGGGCATTATCGGATGCCGGATATGGTGTGCAGTTTGCGGATGTGGGAGAGGAAAATGATCCTGCACAGGTAGATGCCGGAATTCCATATCAGAATCCACAGATGCCGGATTCAGGTGCCATGGAAAATGCAGCCATGCCGGATTCGGGTGTCATGCCAAATGCCCCTATGCCAACTTATGGAGAGATGCCAGGTCAGCCGGAATATGCAGGCCAGCAGATGATGAATCAGTTCTATCAGCAGGCACAGGCGGCGGGAAGCACCATTTACCATGGCAGTGGACAAATGCCTGGCTACGGTTCCGCTCCGGCTGCCTCTACGCCGCCAAAGACCGGACAGATGCTGCAGGGAGCATTACAGAATCTGGATACGTCCCTTCCGGTAGAAGAACTGATGAAACACATGAACTATGAAATGGCAGTCGGGACTGTGATTCCGGGAAAGGGAAAATACGGCGGAAAGACCATGGGACAGGTGGCAGTTGAAAGCCCGTCAACGATCCAGTGGTTTGCCGAGCAATATTCCGGACCGAACAATCTGGTTCCGGCGGCAGCAAAGGTAATTTTACAAAAAGCAATGCCGATGGCTGGTTAAGGAAGAACCCCGCAGAGAGCTTTTTTCTGCGGGGGAAAGGAGGAAGAGACCGGGATGTATTATGATATGTCTGGGTTTGATTATGGAATACTGGATGTGGTGCAGGTGCTGCATCTCAGAAAGCGGCGGGGAAACTATTATGACTGCCCGTTTTGTGGAGAGACGCATGGAAAACTGAATATCAATGTGGAAAAGAATGTATTCCGGTGCAACCGCTGTGATGCGTCCGGGGGGATGCTGAAGCTTTATGCGGATTTGCACAATGTTACACTCTCCGAAGCAAATCAGCAGATCCGGGAAGCATTAGGAAAAGGAGAATACCGGACGGATTATATCAAAGCAACGCCGGTACAGGAAGAAAAGGCAACGGCAGAGCTTGCACCCATAGAGGAAATCCACCGGACGTATCAGAGAATGCTGTCCATGCTCACGCTTAACAGGAAGCATCAGGAGGATCTGCAAAGACGAGGATTAAAACCGGAACAGATCGAAGCACAGCGTTACCGGAGTGTCCCGCTGTTTGGAATGAAGAAGCTGGTCAAAAGGCTGGCAGAAGAAGGATATATGGTGAAAGGCGTGCCGGGATTCTACCGGGATACAGACGGAAACTGGACGATTAACTTCAAAGCAGAAAACTCAGGAATCCTGATTCCCATAGTTTCTTTGGACGGGTTCATCCAGGGTTTTCAGATCCGGGTAGATCATGTGACTGACACGAAAAAATATATCTGGCTGTCCAGTGTCAATTATGACCAGGGAGTTTCCTCCGGAAGTCCGGTACATGTGATCGGTGATCTTGCCGCAGAACGTGTCTATCTGACCGAAGGAGCCTTAAAAGGGACCATAGCCCATTATCTGTCCGGCGCTACCTTTGTGTGCGTTGCCGGAGTGAACCAGTACCGGAATCTGAAACCGGTGCTGGAGCGGATGAAAGGATATGGGATGAAACAGCTTTTGGAGGCGTATGACATGGATAAGAAGATGAAAGTAGCCTGCAATAAGCATGACAGTAAGTGTGCGGTCTGTTTTGAGCGTTCCCCTGTTATCTGCCAGCATAAGGCGGAGAAACGGAGGATTATCCAGAACGGCTGCAATAAGGTCTATGAAATCTGCCGGGAGCTTTCCCTGCCGATGAACCGGATGGTCTGGGATATGGACGAGAGCGGGGAGTGGAACGGGAAACACAAGGGGATTGATGACTATTTAGCCGCCATCAAACAGAAGGAAGGAACCGGGGCACAGACTTCGGCTCTTCCGAAAGGAGAACAATCATGAGAAAAAAAGGAAATACGGTTCTTGCAGGACTCATTATCTGCCTGTTGCTTGTTTTTCTCGCAGCGGCAGGAAAACTCTTTGGTGCTTATCTGAAGTATCAGAAAGGGGACGTAAGTTACGAGAAACTGCAGGAATATGTTCAGGAACCAGAGGAAGAAGAATCACCGGAGTCTGAGAAAGAAAAGGAGGAACCTAAGAATAGGTATCTAGAAATTGATTTTGCAGGTTTAAAAGCGGTTAATCCGGATGTCATAGCGTGGATTCAGATTCCGGCACTGGATATTAGTTATCCGGTGGTACAGGGGAAAGATAATGCATATTATCTTCATCACCTTTTTTCGGGAGAATCCAATATCAACGGGAGCATCTTTGTGGACTGCCATAATCAGCCGGACTTTACGGATCAGAATACGATCGTGTACGGGCATAATATGAAAAACGGGAGCATGTTCGGAACTCTGGATAAGTACCAAGACAAAGAGCTATTTGAACAACATCCGGAGTTTTATCTCTATTTGCCGGACAAGATCCTCAAGTATCGTATCTTTTCCTGCTATGCGGGAAGAACCGGAAGTGAGGGATATAGGTATCATTTCCCGGAAGCGGAAGATTTTCAGACGTTTCTGGATACGGTGTCTTCTTATAGGGATTATGATACCGGCACCGAGCTGTCGGCAACGGATCGGATAGTTACGCTGTCTACCTGTGTCAATTCCAGACGGAATTATCGCTATCTGGTACATGGAAAATTAAGCAGTGAGATCATCACAGAGGAATAAAAGAATCGTGCTGGTGTGAGAAGAAATTTCTTATGCCAGCTTTTATTATGGGAGGAAATGTAATGGGAACAGCATTGGTTATGGAACATGCAAACGCACTGGCACAGATGATAGTCAGTGAAAAGGACAAGTTATTTGATGAAAGAGTGGAGGCTCTTGTAAAACTTTATAGAAGGGCGGAATTTTATCTGAAGCAGGGATTTCTGGAGAGCATCGTCTGCGAGTTCCATCGGAAGAAAGTGGAAATGATTATGCAGGCGGAAACAAAAGGAGAGATTACGGAAATACTGAAGTTATCAAAACCGCATTTTGACGGGAAAAAATTTGTCTATACCTCTCCGTATGCTGTGGAAGAGGAAGAGCTTCTCCTTTGGTCTCTGACATCACTGCAAGGTCCACTCCGGGATGAAGGGTATCGAAGATATCGGGAATTATTTGAGAAGTGCCTGCCGGAGATGGCAGAAAAGATTCCGGCGTAGAACAATGGCATAACAAAGGAACGAAAAAACTATCTTTTATTTTACTGTAATTTCACTCTTTATTGAATCTGCAATACTTTACAAAGTTTTTTACGGAAAAATGCTTCGGATTAATATACTTAACACCAGTATCTATCAGCTTAAATTTTGAATAACCAAACACCAGTGTTTCATTATTCACAAAAATCGTCATCTATCCAGAAAGCAGGTAAAATATGTTCACAATAATCAGAGTATTTTCTGCATTCAATACATTCTTCATCTAAAGAATCTACGCCGACATAATGAATATGATAATCTACAGTATCGTTTACAAATCTTTCAAGGAAGATGTTCAAAACAAAGGCTACTCTATCATCACAATAAACATAACCAATTAAATTCTTATGAATGATACAGTAAACGAGATAAACACAGCGTGTATCAACGATGCAGTTGAAATTGTATCCAGATTAAAGCCTATTTATACTTTAAAGCATGCACGGAGACAGCAAGAAGACCTATTCCTGTACGGAAGAGGTCTTCCTGTCCTTATACTAAAGTTAATTGGTATGCTGAAGTCCCGCAAAAGCAACATTTAATTTACCTCCAGATTACCGCTTTTAAGAGATAGATAATCGGAACTTCCGCTAAGCAGATAGAAAAAATATTCCCCTTTTTCATCTGGTGAGAAACTATATTTTCCACTCAGTTCATCGAACACTTCTCCTTCATACATTATCCCGTCTTTTACATAACCGATAATCAAATCTTGGGATACTGTAATGTCTGATTTATATTTATCAAACGAAATGACTATATTATCTTTATCAGTTAGTTCCCATCCCTTTCCATTGTCTTGTGTAAGTACACAAAGTGAATTGTTGATTAGAATTATTTCTGGAATGATATACATTTCATCTGATTTATCAGTAGGAATCTCTACTATTGATGATGGTATGAAATTAGGCATCAGACTGCTTTTAACAATTCTGCTTTCAGGAAATTCTGATGAAGATTTGGCTAATTCCTCAATATCAACAACTTTCCCCTTTTCATTGGTATATACACCGTCTTTTAATATGATGTAGCTTCTATCATTGGTTTCTGTCCCGATTAAATGTCGATTGCTGTCATCAATTAAAGCCGATGTTAACAGATGACTGATTGCAGCATATACAGGCATACACAAAAACACTGAAACCACAGTTACAATAATTGCAGTTCTATAAGTGAACTTTAAAGGCTTATGTTTTGAAGCTGTTTTACAAAATACATTTTGACGTATCTTTTGTTTGGAATATTTTTTCAGTATTTTATTGCAATCATGAAAATACACTTCCTCAATAAAAGATTCATCAATTTCACTCATTAACTCATTCAAAGAAAATTTTACAGTCTTCATATCTAAATCCCTTCTTTTCCATTTTTAGTTTTAATTTTTACGTCCGCGTAACAGTTTGGATTTTACTGTAGATTCTTTTAATCCGGTTTCTTCTGCTATTACAGCGATTGTCTTAGTGTAATAGTAGTACGAGATAAAACATTTTCTTTCGTCAACTGATAGTTCATATATGCTTTCTTTTAAGCATTTGATTACTTCTTCTTTTAACGGCCCGTATTCAATATGTTCGTTCGTTCCAACCTGAAACGCATCTTCGTAATTTTCAAAATGCATCTTAGAGGTTTTTCGTAATGCGTTTTTTGCCATGTTTCTTGCGATTGTTCCTAAATAGGGTTTGAATGTGCTGTAGTTATCTGTATCTAAATCTGCACTGTAATTCCATAGAGCTACAAAAACATTAGACACGACCTCCTCCTTGTCTTCATATGGCAAAGCACTTCCAATAATATTCTCGACTATGTATACAACATATCTGTAGTATTTGTTCATACATATTTTTAAAGCGCGCTCATCTTTATTTTTTAGTTCGAGCATCAGTTGTTTCTCATCTATGTTAAATAACATGCTTCTACCTCATAAATTCAGTGAATACTATAGCAGTGGTTTAATAATGGGAATGTGTATTTTCAAAAAAGGGAACCGAGAAACCAAGTTAAAAAGCTTCAATTAAAATCAGGATAAGTACTCACCAGCACTTGAAATATTTTCCACTATTAAAATGTAATAGAAAATGATTTGATTGTAAAGGCATCAGAGGACAGATTAGTTACCATGCCGTAATAGTAATCTGTTGCCTGTGTCGTAAATCCTGAACGCAAACCACTTGCTGTAATCTCACGCACAAATTCTGATGAAGGTCCAGCTACGTATGCGCGTACTCTTGAACGATGAAAAGCAGAACGGCTCAAAGTGTAATTTATAGTTATGTATCTGCCGCTATTACAATAAAGTCCCATACTGTTATTTGATGGTGTTAATATGGCGACTTCGCCATTTTTCAATGTGATTCCGCGCCAAGTATATCGGGCATATGCATTTGGAATAACACCTTCTTCAACAACTTTCTGCAGGCTTTCGTCAGCAAACACAGTGTACTTCCATTCAATCATATTAGGGTCATCTGTAAGCGGCTCTGCTGCAAAAACATTAACACTTAGCGACAGCATCATAACGAGTGTTAGGATAAAACTGATTATTTTTTTATAAGCCTTCATATATGTACACGACTCCTTTCCAAGGTTCCCTTTGTAATAAGATACACAGTAAATATTGTAACGGTTGCATTTATTTAAAAAATTAAAAAAGATAATTTTTAATTTTTGTTTTTTGAATTTTTTGATTGGTAAAATAAGAAAATGGATTATAAAGAGTTGCACTCTAGGTACCTCCTACGTACAGAATAAGTATCAAATACAAAGGAGTGAAATCATTATGATTAAAAAATTAAGAGTAGCCGTGGATCACGGGAACCGGAACATGAAAACCTGTCATTTTATCTTTACCACAGGACTGACGGAACAGGATAAAAAGCCTGCCAGGGGAGAGAAGTATCTGAAATATCAGGGAAAGTATTATACCCTTAGTGAGAAGCGGATTCCGTACCAGAGGGACAAGACGCAGGACAGCCGGAACCGATTCTGGATTCTGACCTTATTTGCCATTGCAATGGAGCTGGAGCAGAAAAGCCAGATCCAGCCGGAGGATGTCATTCAGGTGGAACTTCCGATTGGGCTTCCGCCGAAGCATTTTGCAGAGCTTTGTGAGAGATATGAACGCTATTTCAAAGGGGACGGGAAGGTGCAGGAACTGTGCTTCAACGATAAAGTCTATCACCTCTGTATACAGAATGTAATGGCGTTTCCGCAGGATTATGCAGCCATGATGACGAGGATGATGGAAATCCGTGAGATTCCGAAAGTCGTAGGGATTGATATTGGCGGATTTACTTCTGATTATCTTCTGATGAGAAGTGGCAGACCGGATATGGATTATTGTGATTCTCTGGAAAAAGGTGTGATTACCATGTATAACGATATCATTTCCAGTATTAACAGTGAATATGACATGCTTCTGGAGGAGGCAGATATCGACAGTATCATCAAGGGAAAAACGCAGTATTATGAGGAAGCTGTTGTACAGGCAGTAGAAACCATGGTTCAGAATTTTGTTACCGATCTTCTGAACAGCATCCGAGAGCGGGGCATTGATACAAAATCTACTTATACGGTGTTTATCGGCGGCGGAGCAGTGCTTCTGGAACGATTTCTGGAGCAGGCAGACCGGTTGGGAAAACATACCTTTATCCGGGATATGAAAGCAAATGCCGATGGATATGATCTTTTGTATCGCATGACACAGGCTGGAGTGTGATTTTATGGGAAAGAAAAATCCGTTTGTATTCACTATTGGTTTTGATAAGTCGGATCCAGATCACGTGTATGTGACAGAACTTCTGAATACGACAGAGAAAAAAGCAAAACTGATCGTTGCGGCAATTCTGGCATATACGGGAAGAACGGATGAGACAGGTAATGGCAGTATAAGCATGGAACCGGATATGCTCCGGCCAATGATGCAGCAAATCATCCGGGAAGAAGTAAGAAAGGTATTGGAAGGGCAGGACGTTTCTAAGATAAATAGAGAAATGCCCACAGAAGTTGATTTGATGGAAGAAGAACCGCTGCGGATGGATCAGACTATGAGACAGAATGTAGTGGATGCTATCAGTGCATTTCGCAGGGCATAAAAAAGCAGGAGAGATACACATGCTTATGGCAGTGTACTCTCCTGTTCTTTGTATCAGAATGGGAATAGACAGAAAACTCACAGACTATTCACAGATTACTCACAGATTGTCTTTGTATAATGTGTAGATGATGAAGGATACGGGAGAGCCTTAACTTAGGTTCTTGAATCCATCCAGAAGTCCACGCAGTGTAGAAAGGGCAAGCTGTTTCTGCTCCTCCGGGCAGGAATTTAGTTCTGCCATGATTTGCTGCATGGTAGAATCCGGGTTCGTTTTCTGGTTAGAAAATATAGCATCTATGGAAATATGTAAGTAAGTTGCCAAGGCATAAAGTGTTTCCAACTGTGGATTGCCAATATAGTTTTCAATATCAGAGACAGTCCGTAAAGAAATTTTTGCCTGTTCCGCAAGAATGTTTTGCGAAAGATTGCGGCGGAGACGTTCTTCCCTGACTGCATCTCCCAATAATTTTTTCACCATCTATATCACCTCACTTAATGCATATATTTTATCGTAGATTAACACTATACGAAATGCGTTAAAGTGCGTTATGATAAGCAGGATAACACATGCACAAATAGAGAAACATGGAAGTAAGTACGACAGACATGAATGGACAGCATAAGATAAAAGCCAAAGAGGAACTGAATCTGTTAAAAAAATCTTATCCATACAATGTGTCGGAGAGAAGTTAGAATATGCAGTATATGAGATACTATCATCGCATATCCTACACAATTACATAGAAAGAGAAGTATCGGCTGGACTACGAATAGAGTGGTCCAGCCTTTCTTTTTTTCGAAAAAATGAAGGCAGTGTCACGTTTTGTTGCCGCTCACCGCCATCCTCGGAATTTTTTGGAACGTGATAAAAAATTTCGGAGGATAAAACAAATGAACAAAAAAACATATACAGGATCAAAGATACAAAATCACTTTACAGCATATCTGATACAGTTTGTCCGTGGAAAACGACATGATTATCTGGAGAAGAAAATCCAGATGGCTGATGCAGAAGAACTGTTGGAGGATATTGGACAGATGGAGGCAAGAATTGTAATCGAAGAATTGCTGGAGAACCAAACGAGGGAGCAGCTTTTATTGCAGGAGGCACAGGGGAAATATCCAGAATGGAATAAGATGTCAGATGAAAGACTGATGAAAGCGCTTCATACGCTGCGGGATGAAGAACGGAAGCTGATTTACCAGCATGTGTTTGAAGAACGTACTTTTGAGGAAATGAGCAGGCTAAACGGGTTATCAGAGGAGCGATGCAAGGGTATTTATTATTATGCAATCCGGAAGATCCGCAAGGTGATGGGAGGTGAAAACTAATGAATTTTGAACGATTACTTTTAAAGGCAAAAGAAGGAAATGCAGATGCGGTACTGAAGATTTTAGAGATATATAAGCCGCTTTTAATTAAGAATGCGATTGTGAATGGCAGATTTGATGAAGATCTGTATCAGGAACTGGTAAGTACATTGCTTCAGTGTATCCAGAGATTCCAGATAATTGAGTAAGTTATCTTAAACAAAGGCTGCAATCACTCTCAGGGGAGTAACATCCTCTGGGAGTGATTGTTTTTTGAAGGGTGATATTGCCTCAGTTCGAAGCGGCAGACGGTGTTGATCTATTATGTTGCCTGATGCTTTAATGCTCTTTTGTTGTTGCCAGTTCTTTATGAAGATGTAGAGCCATAAACACAGTAACAATAGCAGAAATTACATCGGCAATCGGTTGTGCATATAGTATTCCATTTATGCCCCAGAATGATGGGAGCAACAGAATGATCGGAACAAAGCAAATACCTTGTCGGCAAGCCCCAAGAACGAATCCGGCGGTGCCTTTTCCAAGTGCAAGAAACAGAGAAGAATACACTGTGTAAAATCCAAATACGAAGAAGGAAAATCCATTTGCCATTAGCGATTTTTGACCTACAGAAATCATCTCTGTATTGCCTTCTGTAAATTGCGAAATAATCTGTGTGGAAAATAGGGCTATTGTCAATCCCACAACTACACAAAATATTGTTGACCATAAGATAGAAGTTTTAATTGCTTCCCTGAGCCGATCAAACTTTTTGGCACCATAGCTAAAGCCGGCAATTGGTTGGAAACCTTTTAAGAAGCCGAACACAACCAGAGTTCCCATTGAAGTGATTCTTGTAACAGCGCCCATTCCGGCGATAACAGCATCTCCATAGATATTAGCTTCCCGGTTTATGAATGCGATAGAAAGGCTTGTAAGAAGCTGGAAAGTCAATGTGGGTATACCGATTTTCAGAATTTCAGTTATGATCTGCTTAGAAGGACAAAATTCCTTAATGGAAAATGTAAAAGCGCTTTTTTTCTGTAATGCATAAATTAAATATACAAGAGTAGAAGCCATTTGAGAAATTGCTGTAGCGATTGCCGCACCATCAACCCCCATGTCGAGAGTATAGATGAAAATAGGATCTAAACCAATATTCAATACAGCTCCTAATAATAATGCACACATAGTTGTTTTTGCGGCGCCTTCACTTGCAACGATATTGTTCATCGTTACATTAAATACATTGAAAATACATGAAATAACATAGATTCTTCCATAAGAAAGGGCGTATGGCATAATCGTGTCTGTTGCACCTAACATGGTTAAAATAGGTTTCAAAAAAATTGCAGTTCCGATAATAATAACTGCGCCAATACAAACACTGCTGTATAATGCAGTACTGGCGACTTTACTTGCAGCTTCCCTATCTCCTCGCCCTAAAAGTCTTGATAAGTAGGAGGCGGCACCATTGCCAAACATCAGACCTAAACCAACAACTACTTGTCCTAAAGGAAACGCAATGGAAATTGCACCCATTTGACTCTCGCCAAGTCCTCCTATGAAATAAGCATCCACCAAATTGTAGAGAGCGTTAATAAGCATACCAATCATTATCGGTATACCAAGAGCCATTAGTGCTTGGGGAACAGGTGCATTTCCTAATAAATCCATTTTGTTGTTATTCTTGTTCATTTCAAATACTCCTTTCAATTAAGAATATAAATTATAGTAGTATAAATTATAGTATACTACGTGAGAGAATACTACTATAATTTATAGTAGTTGTCAAGCGTGTATCCTGCAATTTCCTTGACAAGAGGTATAAAATCAAATACTATAAATTACAGTATATATAACCGTAAGTATTTTATAGCTTTCGTGGATATAGAAAGTGGGTGAACTATGGCTACAATAGATTTAATTGTGTTAGGAATATTGAAAAAGGAACCGATGGGAGCCTATGATATTCAAAAATTAGTGGAATATCGTAATATATCAAAATGGGTAAAAATCAGTACACCATCCATTTACAAAAAAGCAATTCAGTTGGAGGAAAAAGGCTTCATTAAAGGAGAAATTGTGAAAGAAGGTAAGATGCCTGAAAAAGCAGTTTATTCATTAACAGATGAAGGCGAAAAAGAATTTGTAAAGCTTATGATGGAAACAGCCTCTAAACCCATTCACTTTTTTTTAGATTTTAATGCAGTAATTGTAAATTTGGATAAGTTACCGCCTGAAAGTCAACAATCATGTATTGCCAGTATTGAGGAAAATATTGAAATATTAAAAACTTATCTGGAGGAAAATCTTCGAGAGAAAGAGAATGATCCGGAAATCCCTAAGACTGGTATGGCAGTATTGCAACAGCAGATAGTTTTGGCGGATGCTATTGAAAAATGGATTATTTCTCTAAAAAAAGACTTTTGATGAAGAAGTCACTAGCTGATTTCTTATTAGGTCTGCAGGATTGGGAAGAAACAGGGATGGATGCCGACCTATGTTCCGGCTTTGTAGCCAGAACATAGAAATTTTCTTAGTGGGGAATCTCCCTCAAACCCGGTGCTCCTTATATCCTGCAGATTAAACTTCAAATTTATACCCATATCCAACTACTGTTTTTATGTAATTCTTGTCGCTGGAATACTTTTTTATCTTCTTGCGTATTTGAAAAATAGTGTTTTCCACGGCGTGGAAATAACCATTTGCTTTTTCATGCCAAACTGCTTCATAAATCTGTTGTTTAGTAAAAGCCATCCCTGGATTAGAATATAGCATATAAAGTACATCAAATTCTTTTACAGAAAAGTTAATGTCTTTTCGTACTATTAAGCCGTAGGTCGTAAAGGTCTGCGACTTTAACTTTACCCGGAAAGGAGCTGCCACATATATAGGCAGTGCTGTAATTTTAACAGTAACGGTCACCAATCTATGGGGATGGCTTGTATATCCGGCTGAAATGCTAAAAAATCAGTGGTTCTTATTTATCACTTCACTCTGCCCCGGTAATTATGTGTTTGCCGTTTCTGGCTCTTGCAGCTATTGCGATTCTACTGGTCTATTACCAGACTATTTGCAGGTAAAGCATTGCTCTGGTTTTGAATTTGAGTTTTGGCAGTCTAATAATAGCATTTTAGATTAGCTGTGATAAGGTGAAACAGATTAGGAGGAAAGTAAATTGCATTACAAAGACAAAAACCTACAGATAGATATTCGCTGTCATACTGTTTTTATGAATGATCAAAAGATTGAATTGAGTCTGAAAGAATTTACGGTACTAAAATATCTAACAGAACATCCTGGCTGGGTATTCTCTCACGAGGAGATTTATCGTAATGTCTGGAAGGAAGAACCGATTGACTGTGCTAATGCGGTTATGTGCTGCATTAGCCAGCTTCGTAAAAAGTTAAAAGTAGATTCACGGAACTGGAATTACATCCGCACCGTCCGAGGTGTGGGCTATAAGTTTCAACCACTCTCAGGGGAGTAACATCCTCTGGGAGTTTTTTGTCATATTTGTTGCACTTTTCGGCTCTGGTACGTACAGAAATAGAAAAGAAACATATCCCAAAATGTATACATTTTAGAAGTACGTTCCGGAAAGGGGGATTATATCTTAAAAAGGTTACACACACAGTTTTGAGATATGCCAACAAAAGTGTGGATATTTTGGGACAGGGAAAGGAGAAATGTGGATGCAGATATATGGATATCACCGCACCAGTACAAAGGAGCAGCATCTTGATCGTGGCATACAGGAAATTGAGCGGTACTGTAACGAGCATGAGATGGCACTTACGAATATTTTTACGGATCAGGAGACAGGGAAGAATTTTAATCGTCCGAGATATACCGTTTTAGTGGAGGATGTCCTGCGGCTGGGAGATATTTTGATTGTTACAGAATTGGACAGACTGGGGAGAAACAAGCATGACACCATGCAGCAGATCCAGCGGATCAAGGACATGGGAGTGCGGCTTATGGTTTTGGAACTGCCGACTACGCTTATGGACTTATCTGTGATGGATAATGCGATGGCAAGGATGATGCTGGAAACAATCAATAACATGATGCTGGAGCTTTATGCTTCTATGGCGCAGGCAGAGCTGGAGAAAAAGGAGAAGCGACAGCGGGAAGGTATAGAAGCGAAGAAATTGCGGGGTGAATGGGATGATTATGGAAGACCAAGCGTGATGAAGCAGGAAACCTTTGACGAGAACTTCCAGAGCGTTATTTCCGGAAAAATGACACCGACGTAGCTTCGGAAGAGTCTGGGAATGACACACTCGACTTTTTACCGGTATCGTAAAACTTTTTATGAAAAATATCCGGAACTTTCCAATACCTAGAATGAAAGCCCTATTACTTATATAGAACAAAGAATTTCAGGAGGAAAGCAATATGAGTGAAAAAAGAATAGGTACTTTGATTTATGATCCATCTATGGGAAGATATGATATCCGGTTTGGTATTGAATCCTATTATGGGGGACTGCATTGTGGAGACTGCTTTGATGTGAAGGTAAGGGATGTATGGATTCCGGTTCGGATTGAAATGGACGAGAACTGGTATCTTGTGGGACTTTCGAAGACACGCCTCGGCGGGCTGACTGTTCGGATGTAGAGGAGATAGATGATGGAAGCCAAAAAGAAATATGTAAAGCCCGCCTTCCGATTTGTGACAGATCTGGGGAGTATTCTGGAATGTCTGTATGAAGTATATGGAACGGATGGGGAGCTGCTGCTTAAAGGGGAAAAGCTGTCAGATACAGTAATCTGCCCGTTTGTCCGCATGGTTCAAAAGAAATGCAGTGTGGTGGATGCGGAAATCCTGCATTTGATGCTCTGGAAGATATATATGGTAAGTGCGAGGAAAGAAGCATTTGTAGCGGATGCTAAGAAAGAGCTACATCCCTTATTTGACCAAGAAAGATGAAAAACAGATTGACACCACATATGACACCACATATACTATAGATAGGAGGCATTAAAGATGTCGAAATGGGATAAACTATTGACAAGAATTTGCTCATTATCGAAAGACCTTCGTTTTGATGAATTAAGAAAAGTATTAGAAAGTTATGGATATGAGATAAATGCTCCGAGAAGTGGGAGCAGCCATTATACATTCCGTAAAGCGGGATGCCAGCCGATAACAATACCGAAACACGAACCAATCAAGAAAATTTATGTTGAAATGGTAAAGCAGATTGTAGAAAGTGAGGCGAAAAACGATGAAGACACTGAATGATTATTTGGCAATGTCCTATCGCATGGAAATTGTGGAAGATAAGGATGAAGGTGGATTTGTGGTTTCTTATCCGGAACTGCCGGGATGCATCACCTGTGGAGAGACGATAGAAAGGGCAGTTGAAAATGCAGCGGATGCAAAAAAAGCATGGTTAGAAGCTGCACTGGAAGAAGGGATTGAGATTCACGAACCGGGAAGCCTGGAAGAGTATTCGGGACAGTTTAAAATAAGGATGCCACGCAGCTTACACCGGGATCTGGCGGAACACTCAAAAAAAGAAGGCATCAGTATGAATCAATACTGTATATATCTTCTTTCAAAGAATGATGCGCTGTTAGTAAAATAAATATACAAGAATATAGATGAAAAGAGCCGTCCTTATGGGCGGCTCGAAGTATTCTTTCTTTGATTAAAAATGATATTGTTCTAGCAGATAGATAGGAAGTGTTTGTACATTCCCAGCGGTTCCGCCTTTGGTATCACCTTTCAGATATAGTAGTTTATTGGCCTTCCCCTGTTCCAATGCCTTCAAGGCAGTAGATGCAGTTCCCTTACCGGCTTTAACTTCAATCAGATAGCGGATGTGAGTTTTCAATGTCTGAGCTACAAAATCAATTTCACCACCTTTATAAGTAGCAAAAGCCGGTGTCTCAAAGATAATTTCTTCCGGGAATTCCTGGCGTTTGGACAAGTTAATGTAAACATAGTTTTCGTTCAATGAGCCATCCATAGTTGATACAGTAGCACCAGTTCTGGAGAGATAATAATATGCAACTCCAAGATCCATGAAGAAGCAGCGGCTTCCCGGTTTGAAATTCAGGATGTCCAGTTCTGTGATTTTGCCACAGAAACCGATGATTCCAGAATGATAAAGCCAGTTGATAGCACGATAGCAGGTTGCTTTAGAAAGATTACTGGAGTAATTCTTTGTAACGAGCTTTTGCAGTTCTTCACTTATACTGTCCTCATCTAATCCTTTCTTTTCACGAAGCAGAATACGGCAGATGCTTAAAAAGATGTTGGTAAAAACACTAATATCTGTGATGTCATCAAAGTACCGCATAGATTCGTTTAAGAAAATGCGGATGATTCTAACAAGCTCTTTTTGAGCTGCTTCCACGTCTTTTGTGTTAAGGTATGTTTCCACAACCTTTGGATAGCCGCCAATCTGTCTATAGATGTCGTAAACATTCTTTAATTCGTCATATAGTTCCGGTACGGTGTCATCTGCATGATCCAGTGGAAGTGATAGATATTTCTGAAAAAGCTGGTCATCCAATGCTTCCAAAAACTCTTTAAAGGAAAGGGTATAAATACGGATACTGGTAATATCTCCACTGGAGAATTTGAATTCCGGTTCCAGTACACGTCCCAGATAACTTCCAGTTACAATGAAATGCGCTTGAAAATAGCGGGTAAATTCTCGGATACGGTTGAATATCTCTGAGGATTCCTGAATTTCATCAATAATGATGACTGTATCGTTGGTATCTTCAAAATCCGGATCGAAGAGTTTAAAAGCATCGTGAAGCGGCTGCTCCGGTCGTTTTGTACCGGGAGTCCAGTCTGTGGCTTTTTTGTAACATTCCATAAATTGTTTGCCGGACAAATCAAACAGGTTAATGTAGATCTTGTGCCTGAAGTTCTCATCCGCAAATTTATTGATAATATATGTTTTTCCGACCTGTCTGGCACCATTCACTTCCAAGGTGCTGTGGACGGTATCGTTTTTCCAATCCAGAAGCTGATCGTAAACTTTTCTTTTCAGATACATGGGAAATGCTCCTTTCTTTCAACTGTTCCTATTATATCAAAATATGAATGGATAATATAGAGGGTAATTTCTGATAAATGATGAATTGTCTAGTCTGAGCAGTTCTTCACGGGTATTCCGGTTTCTGTCATTACTTTTTCGTACTGAAGAAGCTGTTCCCAGGTCAGCCATTCCGGTTTCTGATCTGTGGGAAAACCATTCCATAATTCTTTCATACGGGCAATATGGTTTTGAACGCTATGATTGCATAGGATAGACGGACTGCGATTTCCGTAGCCCAGATAGTATTCACAGTCAGACTGTAATTTACTTAACATCCGGTACTCGAATTCATAGGAACTTCTTTGATACGGAGCCGGATGAAATGTGTACTCCTGCTGTATGGGATGGGAAGGTTCTCCATCAATATGGTTAAAAGATAAAGAATAAAGATTCGGTTCAGGCTCTTTGCCAAGGTCAATATCCTTCCACAACTTTCCGAATTGGTCCTTATATACCGGACAGGAAAAATCATCCATGCCAGTATACTCAAGCACTAATTTTGTTTTTGCATTTTCATTCATTCTATTAGACCATCCTTTCCTTTATTGCAGACATTGAGGTATATTATTGGGCGCTGTTTCTGCATTCCACTGCAGCTTCGCACGTACATCCATCAGGATGATTCCTAACTGGTTTTCTCCGCAGTTATTGACTTTGCCCCAGAAATAGTCACCCCAGTTGTTTCCTTCAATAAGTGTGGACTCTCCGGTTGCAAGAAGTTTATCCCGGAGTTCCGGGTTCTGCATGAATTTGCACATGCAGATTTCATACATGAGCCGGACTTTCACTTTTTCCCAGTCCGGGCGTAATGTAAGATCTCTGCCGAGTTTCTTTGCATCAGAAGGATTATGCATCCGAAAAATACAGAATTTGCGTTGCTCTCTCGCAGAGAGTGTTTTCTGCGCTTGAAAAATGAAATAGATTCCTCAATGAAGCTTTTGCCTTATGTTGATGACAAATTTGTCGGCTACAGGAATAAAAGCGTTCAGGATTTCAGATTTGCCCTAAGCGAAGGAATTCGTAGCCAGGTATTTTTTGCCACTTTCGTGGAGAAAGTCGAAAACCAGATAAAATCAATCTCTGTCATAAATGCCTCTAAACTGTTTTTACATCGTAGTGGTTATGCAAGTTCTAAATTTAAAAATAATTTTCACGAATAACTAACTTTTCTATATGCTGAATTGTCATAAAATATAGATTATTAAATTTGAAAGCAGATTGAAGGTGATAAACATGAGAAGTTATAAACGGTATACCAGGCGAAAGAGACTTTTGAAGCAAATCGCTGTGGTTGCTTTAGTGTTTATATTGGGATTTGTGCTTTTGCGGGCTGTTTCGTATATGGCGATTCAGGGTGAAATTCCGATGATTAACAGTTTCAATCTATTTAGAAGGGAAGCTGATACTTCTTTTGGATGGAACTTGATTCTTGTAAATGACGATTATTGTGTTCCCCGTAATTATGAGGTAGAACTCACAGAATTATCAAACGGAGAAAAAGTGGATTCGAGAATCTATCCTCAGCTTCAGCAGATGTTTGATGATGCCAGAGCTGAGGGACTTGAATTATTTGTAAGGGAAGGGTACAGGACAACTCAGGATCAGAAAGATATTATGAATGAGAGAATTCAGCAGTATCAGGATGAAGGCTATTCACGTGGGGAGGCAAAAAAACTTGCGAAAGAATATGTTGCCGAACCTGGAACAAGTGAGCATGAACTTGGGATAGCCGTTGATATCAATGCGGATACGTCCAAGTGTTCTTCGGATGCTGTTTATACATGGCTTGCCAATAATGCATATAAATATGGTTTTATTAAAAGGTATCCTGATAATAAGATAGAAATTACAGGAGTGAACAATGAACCCTGGCATTATAGGTATGTAGGGGTGGATGCTGCCCTGGAAATGCAGAAAAAAGGATTGTGTCTGGAGGAGTATATCGAGACTCTAAAATAAAAATTAAAAAATAATTTATCTTTAACTAACTTTTTATGCTTGTTAGGTGTCTTAGTATATAGGAGGGTAAAATATAGGGGGCAAATGAGGAAGGAGGAATGAGATGACTTCTGACTTCTTATTACTACAGAAAATCAGAAACGGCAACAACCATGCAGGTAATCAGTTTGTTGAAAAATATTATTCTTTTATCTATCAATATTGCTTTCTGCACATCCACAATCAAGAATGTGCAGAAGATATGGTACAAGAAACTTTTGTGAGGTTTTTCGGAGCGCTGATGAGCGGAGCTGAAATAGGAAAGGCGAAGAGCTATCTATACAGCATAGCGGGAAATATCATTAAAAACTACTATAAAAAAACGAAGGAAATATTATTGGATCAGTTGCCGGATATAGAAAAGGATAATCTGACAGAAATAGAAATCCGGCTTGATGTAGAACGGGCGTTGGATCTGCTTCCGGAAGAAATAAAAGAGACGGCAATCTTGTTTTTCTTTCAGGGGTTAAAACAAAAAGAAATTTCTGATTTATTACATATAAAATTATCACTTGTAAAATATCGTGTTTCGAAAGCAAAAGAATTACTGTCAAAACAGTTGGAGGAGGGAAGAGATTGAAGCAGTATCAGAGAAAAATCAAGGAGTATAAATCCTTGATACAGAAGGAATATATACAGGAAACGGCAGTTTGCACAGTAATGGAACGGTGTTCAGACATTGTGAGCCGTCAGGATAACAGACGGGCGTCATATTTCGAATTTTTATTTGAGCAGTTCAAATTTATCAAGAAAAGATGGTGGGCCCTGCAGGGAGGAATCCTGTTTCTGCTTTGGATTCTGCTGGCGGACTCAGATGGAGGAGCAAATACAGAGCGGACACTGGGGGCTATGTCGGTGATGTTTTCTGTGATGATCGTACCTGAAATCTGGAAGAACCGGAGATTTTCTGCAGTCGAGATCGAAAAAACGGCATTCTATTCACTGCGCCAGATCTGTGCTGCAAGGACATTGCTATTTGCAGCAGTGGATCTGGTTATGATTACAGCTTTTTTCAGTATTTCAGTTTATACACTACAGATTTCGGCATACCGGATCATCATAGATTTTCTAGTGCCGCTTAATGTTTCCTGTTGTATCTGTTTCCGACTATTGTATAGCAAATGGAATGATATGGAGCATATTGCTGTTTTTCTAAGTATATCCTGCATACTGATTTGGACGCTGATTGTGTCCACAGATTCTATTTATCAGAAAATTTCGGTACCGATCTGGGTTGGCTTGCTGATCATATCGTTTGGTTATCTGATCTTTTGTGTTCACAAATCGCAATGTAACTGCGAAATAAACTGGGAGGTGAAGTCGAGTGGAACTGCAATTTAAAAATGTAACAAAAGCTTATGGAGATGTACATGCAGTAGATCACGTAACACATTCTATGGAGAAAGGTGTATATGGGTTATTGGGAGTAAACGGAGCGGGGAAAACCACTTTGATGCGGATGCTGTGTACAGCGATAAATCCGACAAGCGGAGAAATCTTGTGGAATGGAAAGGATATCTTCAGTTTGGGAGCATCTTATAGAGGGATACTCGGTTATCTGCCGCAGAATTACGGGTTTTATCCGGATCTTTCAGTGTATGACTACATGATGTATATTGCATCCATCAAAGGACTCCGTCCCATCGTGGCAAAGAAAAGGGCTTTAAAACTGCTAGAGCAGGTCGGGATGGCTGAAAAGCGAAAAAAAAAGATGCGCACTTTATCAGGGGGAATGATCCGGAGAGTCGGAATTGCTCAGGCGATGTTGAATGATCCGCGGATATTAGTATTGGATGAGCCAACCGCCGGTCTTGATCCGAATGAGAGAATCCGGTTCCGAAATCTGGTCAGTGAATTGTCGGAAGACCGCCTTGTCCTGCTGTCTACCCACATTGTGTCAGATGTCGAATACGTGGCAAATGAAATCATATTGATGAAAGAAGGAAAATTTTTCTATACAGGAACATCGGATGAGATTATTTTGTCTATGGATATGTCAGTATGGAATTGTACTGTTCCTAAAAGGGAACTGAATAATTATATGAAGAAATATCTGACTGGAAATGTAAGGACAGTTGCCGACGGAGTGGAACTAAGAGTCCTTTCAAAGACGCCGCCGGCAAGGAATGCAGTACAGGTGGAGACAACACTGGAGGATGCATTTCTTCTGTATTTTGGAGAAAAGGCAGGTGATAAAGATGATGTTCAAATATGAGTTGAAAAAGATCTTTTCTAAGCGGGTTAATCAGGTTTTGCTTGCGGCAGTGCTTGTGGTGACGATTATTTATTCCGGTATGGCAATCGGAAGTATGCGCTATGTGGATGAAGAGGGGCAAAATCACACTGGGATTGAATCGGGACGGCTTCTGGCTGAAAATATCAATCAATGGAAAGGGGAACTTACAGCGGAGAAAATTTCCGAAGTAATAAATGATTACAAGACGATATCTGCCAAATATCCGGATGAAATACCAAATACAGAATATGGAAAAACAGTACAGTCATATTATGATATTTATAGTTTTGTAATTGGCATAATGACTCCAGATTCAGAATGGAATGAAAGTGTAGTATATCAGCTTTCAGATGAACAGCTACAGAATATCTATACAATCTATCAGGACAATATGAAGAAAATAGTGGAAGAGTATGGTACTACACCTGAAAAGAGAAGTTATCTGGAAAGCGTTTATAAAAAGATAGAAATACCTTTTATGTTCGAAGCAAAAGATTCCTGGACTACGATGACAATGTACGCACAAACTTATGTACTGTTAATGGCAGTGATCATAGGTTTTTTGGTAGCTGGTATATTTTCCGGAGAGTTCCGCCCGGGAACAGAGGATGTTTTTTTTTGCCACTAAATATGGAAGAACGAAGGCAATAAAAAACAAGATTTTTGCGGGAATACTTGTGTCAACGGTTACCTATTGTGTCGTTACTACTATCGGAACACATTTTATCAACCTCGTTGCTATCATGTGAACACAATTCTTCAGTTCTATGTCGTCCTCTTGCATTTTTTCTTTGTGGTTTAAATTTAGCACCATCCACGTTATTCTTCAAGCCCGTTTTATAAACAAATGTCAATTGTGCAGGGTCAACATTTCCATTTTCATCAAGTCCACCTACAATTACTTTTTCAACAATGCTTTCAAACACATAGCGGTCGAATTTATCAAGAACTTCATTCTGTTCCAAAGTTTTCTTAAACTCTTTCAGACGTTTTTTTATGTCTTTTTCATTATCAGAAGTTTCTTGTAATTTTTTTCTTTCTTCAACAAGCTGTTCTTGTTTGCTTACTAAATCAGCATATTTACTTTCGTAGGTTTCCTTATCAATAATTTCTTCCAGACGCATATCCACAAGTTTACTTTTTTTCTTCTCTAATGCGCCTATCTCTTTTTCTGCTTTTGCAAGTTGTTTTGACACCACACTACTACTAAGCGTATCGTCCATTCTCTGCAAAAATTCTTCCAGAACATCTTTATTATCATCACACAATAAACGATAACTTTCTACAAACGCTTCTTCAATAGCTGTTTCTGGAATGCCTTTGCTATGCTTACAGAATTTTTTTCCTTTCTTCGTAGCCGTTACGCATTGCCATATAACCTTGTCAAATGTATTTAACATAGGAACATTCTTTCTGTATTCATCTGGAGTTATATGGTAAACTTCTTTAAATGCTCTTGTGAAATTAGCATGGTCTGAAAATCCATATTTTAAAGCTATGTCTAATATTCTTTCCTCCGAATTATTCAATTCTGCTATTACCATTGCTAAACGACGAAGTTTGATATATTCTTGAACTGATCTCTTAACTAATCTTTTAAACAAACGTTGGTAATAAAATGTAGAAAGACAGGCAATTTCCGCCAGTTTCTCTGTTTCGATTTTCTCACTTAAATGTTGTTCAATATAGTTTAATGACATTTCAATATTTTCATATGCGTACATATCAGTACCTCCTTGTATAATTTATAATCAAAGTATACATGAAATTTTTTTGTATAGCTTGTCGCACAATGCCATTATCTTATAAGAAATCAAAAGATATAAAAAAACAATTTTGTCTATATGGTAACTTTTATTTCTTTGGTACTTTTTAATGAGCCATATCTAATAAATTCATCACATATCTTTTAATGTTTTTCGTATCATAGACCATTGGAACTGTATTGTTCATTGCTTCGTCAATCGTCGCTTCAATATCAGCTCGTACATCAGCATACGATAAACCGCCAGCTTTTGCACCAGCTTTCAATGCTTTTTAATATCTCGTTTTTTAAGTCCTATCATTAGAACCAACTCCCTAAAATAAGTTAATCTTCTTTTTCAAAAATTAAATCTATCTTTCGCATACAGCCTTTTGCGTCAATTTCTGTGGGTACAAATCCTGCGTAGTGATACCCCGTTTTTGCGTAACTGTCAATAATTTCTTTGTGTTTATCAGTACAAAGGAATACAACTCCTTTCGCATTATAGTTAATTTCTACATACTCATATTTTTTCATTCTTCAAAACTCCTTTCAAATACAAATTTATCTTTGGATTTATTGACTTTTACAAATCGTTAAGAAAAGAATCGAAGGTGGTGCAAACGAAAAAGCAGTATTGAGACTTTTTATTGCATATATCTTTATTATAAAGAAGACGGATAATGGCAGGTGCATCCATATCTTTCAGCTTGGAAATATATTTTTTGCAATTCATGATGTGGTAAGCGGCCTTTCGCTGAGCGGGAGAAATATCATGTGTGGATTCAAATGATGAATAAAAACGATGAAAAACATCCTGAATCGTACAATCCTTACTCATGATTCACCACCTTCCGGGTTGTCGAACGGGCTGCGGATCCCAAGAAGTGTCTTGTTGCTCACATGAAGGTAAACATCTGTAGAGCGAGGATCAACATGTCCAAGAAGTGACTGGATATATTTTATATCTGTGCCACTTTCGAATAGGTGGCTGGCAAAACTATGACGACATGCATGAGAGGAAACATGACGGGTAATGCCGGCGAGTTTAGCACTTTTCTTAAAGAACTGGTTAACACTGGCTATATCAAGATATCCACCGGTCCAGGAACTTGGGAAAAGGATATCTTTAGGGCGACCACATTTGTACCAATACTCAGTGAGAAGGTCTAAATTTTTTTGAGACAGAATCGTATACCTGTCAATTCTGCCTTTGGTTTCACGAACATGAATTGTCATGTTGGTACGGGAAATGTCATCATAATGGAGATGAACGACCTCCGATACACGTAATCCGGAAGAATACATAGTTGCAATAATCGCTTTATGCTTCAGATTCGGGGTGGCGTCAATGATTGCATTTATTTCATCGCAGGACAGAACGGCAGGAAGATTGCGCTCTCTTTTCATAGCCGGGACAGTGTCATCATCCCAGACAGTCTTCAGCACCTTTTTATATAAGAACTTTATTGCAGACCGATAGTGATTGTGAGTTTCAGGAGACCTTCCTTCCAGACGTTTGGCAGTAAGAAAACTTTCCGCATCTTCAAGTGTAAGATCAGAAACATTTTTTCCAATCCAACGAAGGAAGTAACTGACATCCGAGCAATACAGTTGAATAGTTCTTTCACGCAGGTTACGTTTTTCCGCTTCATTGCGGATAGATTCAAAAATATCTTTATACATAATAAAACCTCCAGAATAAGTAGTGTTAATAATTACATCTACCTATTCGGAGGTGCATTAGCGTCATAATTCCGATTGCGGAAGAGACTGGAAAATGTTATTCTTATCATAGGCAGTGGAGCTTTCTTAGTTCAGTTGTTTCGTGTGGTAACTTAACAATAACGGATTATGGAAAGTAATTCCACTGCTTTTTTAATAAAAATAAAACTGCGCCAAAGCCTTGGCAGGCCATCGCGCAGCGATTTTGTTCAACTAGAATTTATAGAAACACTACTTTATCAACCTGCCTTGGTTTGTTTATAAAGTAACCCACCTTTGGCAAGTAATAGCAAAAATGCAACTACTATTGCATATGGTTCTCTCACCATCGCCAAAAACAAAACAGCAAAAACACTGAATCCAACGGACAATGAATTAACTACCCTTTTGCCCTTTTCTAATTTGAAATAGACCATTAGTATTTTTACAATTCCAACGATTGTTAAGCCGATAAACAATGCCCAATAGATTGTAATAATCAAAACATCATTATCTACATAATCAAAGAGATTTACTGCATAGATATATCCATTGACCGGTTTTGGATACAGCGGTAGAAAAATAAGCATCAAAGAAAATAAGTCAACAAACCCCAATAATAAGTCGCATATAGTATTGAGATTGGATCTATTTTCTTTTTCTGCAATTGTAATCAACTGTTCTCCTGATAACAGATCATCAATAGACACTGCAAAATATCTTGATATTTCTTTCAATGAATCTATGCTTGGATATCCTCTTCTTGATTCCCATTTTGAAATAGCAGTTCTGGAAACAAACAATGCCTCTGCCAGTTCTTCTTGTGTCAATCCCCGGCTCTTTCTTAATTCCTGAAGTTTTTCATGGAATTCCAAAACCTGCACCTCCCTTGCTTATTCTATTGATTCTTTGTCGATAGCATAACTACTGCTTTATAAATAGTAAACAATCCCATACTTAAAATTACTCCACCTACAATATCCGTGAACCAGTGTACTCCTGAAATCAATCTTCCGATAACCATAAATACTGAAAAAGCAATTACTGTAATCGTAATAATTCGTTTAGTTGTAACACAGGTCAGTCTACGCTGAATCTGTTCGATTAAAGTAGGCATCACACACAATATCAATAAAGTAGTAGAAGATGGATAAGAAGCCTCCATCACTCCTTCAATTAAGATTGGTCTGTAATTAATTGGGATAATTTCAAAAATTGAATATGCCAGTATCACGATACCATAATATACACCCAAAATGATGATATCTGAATCCACCTTAAAAAGACTTCTTCTCTTAATTAACTGAACCAGTCCAATTCCTGCAAAAATCAGACATACAACAATTGGTACAAGCCCCATCCAGTCGGTAATCGTATAAAGCGTCATATGAACACCTTTTTTAATCATTTCATTAAATATATCTTCTATATAACTGATAGGACCATTTACAAGACATTTTTGATAAAGCATATTCATTTTTAAATTTCTATATTGCTCTAGTATTAACATTTTGCGAAAATTAGACGCAAATTCATCAGTCACCCAAAAATCGTATTGTGCAAAAGTAAATGTTGTTAGACTTTCAATAGTTGTATTTCTGTATGCATTAGGGGTTACCACTATTGTGCTTTCTGGTACTTGATATTCCTTAGCTCGCTTATTATCAATTTGATACATACGTTCTACGATACAGTCAAAAATATCTTGCTTATTTTTATAATGTTTATATAATGCTCCTTTTGTCATTCCCAAGGCTTCCGCAATCATACTAGAATATCATAATACACTGACAGCTGTATGTCAGCAGGGGATATGAAACCTTACAAAAAATACATAACAGACCAATCGCTTTCTCTAAATCAAGTTTAGGCAGTGATTCGTAATTTGTGCCAGGTGTTTACGGGTTATGCATTTTAATTCATCAGGTTGGACTATTTCAATGCCTGATCCATATTCAATCAGCTGCTTGCTCAATATCTCAAAGGAATCTGTCTGGAATTCGATTTCCATTTTACTTCCCAAATCGGTTTCTTCAAGGAAGCCGAGAGAATACCTGTTCTTGATAGAATTGTATGTCTCCCCTTTTTCAGCTCTAAGAATTACATTATATAGTTTTTTATATGAAAGCATTTGTTTTAATATTTGTTCCAAAGAGCCATCATGGCTTTGACAGAGCTCTTCTTCTATGCAAATGCTTTTAATCCGATCCACACGAAAATTCCTATATTCATTTCTTAGCCTGCAAAACCGATTAAGTACCAGTTCTGTTCATAAAACCCCAGTGATATAGGCTCTATCATTCTGCTTTCCGGTTCTTGCCCTCCTGATGCAGGATATTGAATTGATATTACCCTTTTATTGCAGATTGCAGTCTGAATTGCTGCAATAACGTTATCCGCCAATGTATTTTTCTGTCCAGATGTGCTGTACACGTTAATACTGTTCTCCAACTCCTGTGCATAGTTTTTTTCACCATGCTTCAAAATAGATTTGATTTTATACATAGCTGAATCAAAATCCTTTATAAATGATTCATCTCCATGGCAATTTAAAAATTTCCCTGCTGTAATCAATGCACCCACTTCCGCCGCTGTAAACATTACCGGCGGAAGTAGGAAGCCCTCTACAAGAAAATATCCTTTTCCGGCCTCAGATCCAATTGGTATTCCGGCTTCTTCAAGTGTCCGGATATCTCTGTAAACTGTCCTTAAGCTTATATTAAATCGCTGTGCAATTTCTTTGGCAGGAATTATTTTTTTTGATTGCAGCTGAATAAGAATAGAGGTTACTCTGTTAATCCTGTTCAAATTTTATTCCTCCTCTGTGACTTCCATAAAAAGTATATCCTATGCGTTCTTAAGCTAGCTGCTGTTAGTGCTTCTCATTGCACCCTGGTTATAAAAGCCATACTCACAAACCTCTTCACCAAAACTCTTTACATCTCTAATATAGAACTCTATCTAGCGAACTTTTAGAAAAGATATAAAACATCAGAGTATGGACAGTTGCGGATGTACTTCAGAAAAGATTAGATGTCTAAAAAGCTTGTAGTTAAAGCTTTTTAGACATCTAAATCTAGGTACTAAAACAATTCATCCAGTAAAATATAATATTTTATTTTCTCCCAATCAGGCTTGATCCCCAGTAAGTCAAAAAATAGCTCGACATACTGTTCTTCCCCGATATCCTCCCTGATCGACCGGACGCAGAAGGCAATGTCATACCACTTGTCCGCCCTGCCGCTTCTCCCAAGATCAATAAAGCCACTTACTTTGCCATCTTTCACAAAGATGTTGCTGTCTCCCAGGTCGCCGTGGGAAAAGACAAGTTCCTCTTCGGGCTTTTCCGTCTTTAAAAAATCATACAGCTCGCGCGGATCTTTAAATGGAGTGTCTTCTTCCCAGTTTTCGCAATCCACATCGGCCAGATCGTTATTCAGTAAGTAATCCAATTCGGCTAAGCGGCTGTCTAAGCTATTCGTATAGGGACAATCCGATATGTCGATGGAGTGAAAGAGCCTGATGCACTCCGCATACAGCTCGATAATCTTTTCAGGGCTTTGTTCATCTTCATACTCTTCCGAGCAAAGGACGCCATCGGCCTCACTCATGAGCAGATTGCTCCAGCCATCATGCCGTTCAAAGTGCAGGACCTTTGGAACAGGCAGCTTTCCTTCCAGCCATAGCATCATGTCCTTTTCCCGTTCCACATCATAGGTGGTCCCTTTATACCGGCTGTCCGTCATTTTTAAATATAGGTTTTCATTTTCTCCCACCAGCTTATATACCTTAGCAGGAGACATTCCTTCCGTATCTTTTACGCAGCGGTATTTTTCGATCAGTTTTTTCAATTCCGGTGATATTCTCATTTTAGCCATTTATTATTTCCTTCCTCTTTTCTACAGTATTTAAAGATACCCCAAGAAGCTAATTATAACAAGACGAACTCCAATTCACTGTTCCTTGCATTCTAAAACCTTAAATACCAGAAAACAGCTTTTTCAAAGTTGTTTTCAAAGTTGGCGTATAACATAGTATCGACGGAGCCGATTTTGAAACCACAATTATGATAGAATTTACAAGCTATAAGGTTATTGTCCTGGGTTTCAAGCATTAGTCCATGCAAGTTTTTATGCTTTGCCCATTCTATAGATATATTGATAAGCGCGCTGCCTATGCCTTGCCCCCTGAAATCCTTACATACGGCGATATCTTCTATATAAGCGTACCGGTTCCAATTTTTTCGCAGTTTAACTTTTCCGACGCATTTATCGTCTTGGTAGTAAAGATATATTATCTTATCAGTATTGTCAATATATTCAAGGCAATCTGCCTCCTCATCCTCTTCATCCTCTTCGTCTTGGTAGCTTTTTAAATATGGCGCTTCATAGAGTAATTCTGTAAAGGTCCAATTCTCGTTTTCATACCTCGGTATAATCTTACCTATCACCTCAAATGGTTCGCTGGGTTTATCGATATCTTTCAGGTGCCCTGCTTTCATTTCTGTAATCACTGTTCCCGCCTCTCTTCTATATCAGCGGCATATGTGCTATCCAGGCAGCCGGTTTTACCAGTGTATTTTTTATACATGTCCCTGGTATATTTTGTTATATTCCTATCATACTCCGGATAGGCATAATGAAGCCTTTCCGCCACCTCACCGGATACCGCCCTGAACAATTGATGGCATAGAAATAATGCTTCCCATATGTTTTCATAGGAATCCATCCGGTAGGTGGACAAAAGTTTCTCCCACAAATCCTCGGATATATACCTTTCAATAAACTTATAGTTCTTGCCTACACTTAATTTAAAGCCTGTTTCGATGCCGACCTTCCATGATATCATTCTCAGCAGCTCATGGCGAACAATCTGATTAAAATGATCAATAGCAAATAAAATTTCCTTACGGCACAATCCTTTAATAACATAAGGTGTTACATTCCAAAATTCATTGCAGCAATCATCATACTCCCTTGCGCTTGGCTTTCTTACATGATAATCTATATCAGTCGGAACTATGTCCCTTTTAATTCTACAATCTTTATCAATTAGAACCTTTATTAATTTATCGCCCTTTAGGTAATTATCTAACTCTTCCAAGGGCAATAAGGTAAGATCAATTTTATTGTAATCATCAAATAGCATAAGATAGGAAAATCCCTTTTCTTCAGGTGGGAATAATTCCATATCCTCCGGCTTTTGCATCATTATTATATTCCCAAATTGATTAAGCCAGTCATCATTAGATATAAACGGTTCTATATCACTTACAAAATATGTAATATCATAATCCTGAAATTCATCTTTAGGTATATTAATATTTGCGCGTGACCCCTCAAGGGTCACAATTCGAATACGTTCATCCTGTTCTGCTAAAGAAAGTACTAAATCCATCATTTCTTTTTCTGATCTCATTTACATACTCCTCGTTTATTTTTTCTATATTATTACATCTTCTTTTTTGCCGATACAATCAGCATCATTGGGCGTCGCATTTCATCCGCCATCCCCGGAATATCCATCATGTTCTCTGGCGGCTGTGGCTCCACAATCTGATTTATTATAAAACTATTTGAAAGCAGTGTATTTAGATATGTGGTCAGTGTTCTATGATATTTTGTAACCTTTTCTTCCAAAAACATAGCTGTCCGTTTGCCCTCATAATAATAATTGTCCACCGGGAAATGCAGTATTTCTCCTTTTTCGTTATAATACCAGTCTTGTGTTCCATGAGCAGTAAAAACAGGATGTTCAACTGTAAAAACTAAATTGCCACCAGCCTTCAGCATCCTATATATCTTTTTTATTAAATTCTCATAGTCTGCTACATAATGAAACGCAAGCGAACTTAGTATTACATCAAAGCTCTCCTCTGGGAAATCCACATCTTCTATGGCACAGCATTCATATTCAATCTGTGGAAAATGGGTTTTTCCTTTTGCTACTTCGAGCATTTTATGAGAAATATCAACACCTACTACAGAGGAAGCACCGTTTTCCATCGCATATATACAGTGCCATCCATAGCCGCATCCTAAATCAAGCACACGCTTCATCTACTTGTTTTTTGCCTTCTGTACCGCTTAAAACCGTTAGACTTGAACGAGTAAAGCCCTTATTATCTGTTTGTTTGAAAGACCAATCTTGCCATTCTTTGAAAGAATAACGGTAATTGGGATCAAAAAATTCTACATTGTCCGTTCTTGGTATACGAGCAATCCCAAAATGATTGCACGTTAGATCAACTGGCAAAGACTTTCCAAAATATTCTCGGATATTTTGCGAGATTATTTTGGCTGCTTTGACAGATTTAAATTCTGATTTTGAAGTCACATAAACTGGCGTTTCTAAAACAAAATATGCTTGATAACCTTTATCAGATTTGATAATTAACGTAGGCATAAAACCTAAATCAATAGCTGTTGTTAAAATATCGCTTGCTGAAATAGTTTCTTTTGCCGTGTGAATATCAAAATCAATAAAGAAGGTATTGATTTGTCTTAAATTGTTTTCAGAATGTCCTTTCGTGTATGAACGGTTTTCGTCTGCATACGTACCATAACGATAAACGTTTGGTGTCCAATGCGTAAATGTATCTTGATTTTCGTGAATCGCTTCTTCGGAAGTCAGAACAACGCCACGTCCGCCAATCATGCTTTTTTTTGAGCGATACGCAAAAATAGCCCCTTTGCTTTTACCTGGCTTGGTAGTGATTGAGCGAATTTTACTATTTTTAAATTTGTACTTTAACAAGCCGTCATGAAGCACAGTTTCTACAACAAAAGGGATATTCATTCAGCTGTTCTCCTTTCTTACGAAAATTAATTAGTTAGAAGCTACGATCAAAGTTGAATCACAACAAAAAAGGCAATCAACTAAGTTTTTCTTAATTGATTGCCTGGTATCTTCTTAAAGACTTGAAATTCCCTCAAAAACCCGATATAATGGGTTTACAGATATTTAAGTATCTGATTAATAAAGTAATTAAATACTTTACCAAATTTCGGGTCTCGACTTCTTTAATTGATTGGTGGTAATCAATTAAGGCTCGCAACTTATTTTCTTGGCGGAAAATAAGTTGGTCGTGGCTCTTTTTTTGTATTCTTTATTCAGTTCGTTGTTTCGTTATATCTAGTATACCGCTTTTAAAAAAAATAAGCAACAATTTCGTTAAATATATTAACGACAATCATTGCTTCTCTTCTTCTATTTGCAACTCTACTTGTTCTAATTCATTAGGAATTAAGTCAATAACTAAGGTTGAGTTTGTCAATTCTGCAATTCGTTCCAATGTTTTTAATGTCGGATCTGATTTTCCTGATTCAATCAATGAATAATTTGATCTACTCATTTCTAATTCTTGGGAGAATTTTTCTTTTGATTTGGTACCTCTCATCTTTTTTAAGCTTTCTCTAAATGCTAGTTCCAAGTTTCTCCCTCCTGTTTATGTAAATATTTTGCACGTTTTCCATTTAATTATATCGTTACACCTTGTAAATCACAAGTGATTAATCACAAATCACTTGTGATTAGTGATTGTTATTGGTGTTGCCTAGAACGATTCTAAGCACATGTTTAATTTTAAAGTGGGCAATTATCTTTAAAATGTCCTACAATGATTCAATAAAAGCATGGCTGCTAGTGAAACTTGCGACCATGCTTTTAAAAATACTTAATGGGGTCCCGAGCGCTTTAGCTCCTTGGAAGCTGTCAGTAGTATACCTAATAATTTATCTACATTCCCTTTAGTAACGTGTAACTTTCCAAATTTACAAAAGCGACTCATAGAATTATTTCCTCCCGTTAAATAATAGATAACTATTAAAAATAGACAATACTTGCTCATAAGTAACGGTACTTAAATTGTTTACTTTGGCGTGTTTCATTGCTTGATGAAACTGATTTTTAGTAAACAGTTGACGATATTCTCGATTGACCCATTTTGAAACAAAGTACGTATATAGCTTCCAATATTTATCTGGAACATCTGTGGTATGGCGGGTAAGTTTTATTAAGACACTGTTTACTTTTGGTTTAGGATGAAAGCATTCCGCTGGCAGCTTAAGCAATTGCTGAATCGAGACTTGAGTGTGCAAGAGCAACCCTAGTGTTCGGTGAATATCCAAGGTACGCTTGTAGAATCCTTCTTCAACAATCAGATAGATGTCAGACGCATGGCTTTCAAAAACCACTTTTTTAATAATTTGTGTGCTTAAATGGTAAGGAATATTCCCAACAATTTTATACCTCTGTTTGTTAGGGAATTGAAACTGTAGAATATCTTGGTGAATTAAAGTGACACGAATGTTCAGTTTTAATTTTTCTGACGATAAGTTGAATAGATGACTGTCTAATTCAATAGACGTTACCTGTTTACTTATTTTAGCCAGTTTCGTCGTTAAATGCCCTTTACCTGTTCCAATTTCGTAAACGGTATCGGTTTCTTTTAAATTCAATTGTTTTATTATTTGGTTGAGTACTTTTTCACTCGTTAAAAAGTTTTGAGAATATTTTATATTTTTGTTCATGTAATCACTCCTGAAGTGATTACATCTATAAATAAATACAGAAGTTAAACGATTTGTTTGTAATTTTAGTTATCTGTTTAAAAAGTCATAAGATTAGTCACTGGTAGGAATTAATCTAACGTATTTATTTATCTGCGTAATCACTGTTTTTAGTCTGTTTCAAAACAGTAGATGTTTTATCTACATTACGCATTTGGAATACCAACATGACGAATCCCTCCTTCTTAATTACAAATTTTTAGCATCTAATTTAACTTCAATTCCTATTATACAAAATTTTAAGATAATGTCAATACAATAAGCGTCCTCACCCTCAACGGTCAAATGTCCCTCGTTAAAGGTTGAACCGATAGAACCGTCATTCATTACTTTTTCAACGATACCGACACGCTCATCAGATTGTGTCCAGTATTGCTTGCTTTCGGCATGAACAATGGTACTCGGCAAGGCGGTAACGATAGTCGCAAAGGCTAAGAAGCCCGTACATAATCGCTTGAATATCTTTTTCATAATTCTTAATGCTCCTTTCATTTTGGGTAAAAAAATAGACGCTCTTTTCTGAACGCCCTACATTGAAAAGGGATACTCTTTTACAAGTACCCCTCAAATTTAATATTTAATTTGTTGTGTTCCCACACTCTATATCAACTACTACTGAAACATTGATATAGTTTTTAATCTCTTTATTTCGGATTTTATCACCCTCACTTGTAAACACGATATGCTTGAAAAAGTGCCTAAAATTAAGGATTTCTACATAGTTTTTCGTTGTAGCAACACACAAGTCTCTATATGGATCGGAGTGGGGGTATTGTCTCTTATCTCATTTGCAGTAATGGGAACAAGCGGATTTTTCACGCCGTATCAGATTGATGATCCATACAGTATTTATGTTATGACATATGGAGAATATTATTTGCTGATACTTGTGGGCGGGTATATCGTGACAATGTTTTGTGCTGCGTTGACTATGCTGGTGACAGTTAAGATGCATACACCGAATCTGGCGATTTGTATCCCGTTTTTCCTGCTTTGTATGATGCCGTTTATCGCAAATATCATATTTCCAGTAAGCAGTATACGGAGGAAGGAATTAGATTAAGACTGTTAGGGGAGAATATGCCGTCAGAAAGTGGATGTATAGCTTGTGACGTAACTTTGGAAGATGCATATATCTATGTAACCAATCGATAAACATTGTTAATGAGGAGTGAAAGCTAAATGCTAAGAAAAGCAGGTGATGTTATGGGAAAGTGATGATTCTTACCATTTCTGATTCCGAAGAGGGAATCCTGAATAAAATTAAATCAGTTCTAGCCTGCGAAAGTACGTTAGAAGTTATGGAGATTACAAATTCTGAAAAGTTGACATTCCAAGGTTTGGAAATAGACCAGCTTCAGCGGAGCGTAATCAAAGATGGTAAGGTTGTGGAACTTACCAGACATGAATATGACCTGCTTTTTTATCTGGCCTTATCCCCCAATCGGGTATTTACAAAAGAACAGATTTACCAGCATATTTATGAGGATGTGGAGTCAGAAGTGGATAACCGTGTCTATGGGTTAGTCAAGAATCTGAGAAAGAAAATAGAAGAAAATCCGGAAGAACCGCACTACATAGAAACGATACGTGGTGTAGGCTACCGTTTTCGGGCATAAAAAGAGCCGTCCGATTGGGCGGCTCGAAGTATTTAAACAGCAGTTTTCTTCACTGCCTGTTTATAGTTACCGGTAGCATCGTAATCTCCAGAGAGGAGCAGATTCTGGCGAAATTGCTCCAGTTTGATCTTGAAGCGTTTCCCATCCTCAACAGTCGTAAGCATGGTAAGAGCTTCTAGCATTCCCTGAATATATCCGGTTAGCAGGTAATATCTGCAGGGTTCTTCCGATGGTGAGATATTGGACAGGGTTTCTTCCAGATGTTCCTGACGTTCCCTGAGCCATGCATCCCAGACATCCAGTTCCAAATCAGTCATGGTGTTCCTCCTTTAAATCTGATGATAATCGTCTTTGGTGTGGAGGGGAGAAGTTTCATGCACAAGCATTTTTCTGCTCCAGATCCAAATATGGATTTGTAAATTCAAAAATAATAAGTTCATCCGCATCGAACATGAGCTCCAACTCTTTTAGTGTAGCTGCTGGATATCCGCAATCTCTGAATCGTTCTAATACGTCTGTTTCCGTTTCAAATGGTTCACCGTCTTCCAGCTTTTCTCCGATTATTAAGCCACATGGAGTCAATAGGCTTTCTTCATATAAGCGGACACAATATCGGTCAGGGAAAAATAGGTGTGCTTCATCCGTGTTATAATAAATTCGTTCTCCAGGTTCTATGCTTTGCATCACAAAGGGAACATGATATGCAGCGGCTATCGCCTGATATGCTTCATAAAGTGGAGTCCATGCTGTCTCTAAAGAAAGTAGAATATACGTATCATTCCATTCCATGTAGCTGACATTTCCACGAAGAGATATTCCGGTGGAATCTATTTTCTTGTGGGAAAATAAATTGCCAATCCAGCATAAATCAGGATTCTGGTTCAGAATGATGTAGGTTTCCAGGTCCTCCCACAAGTCATATAGTCCTTCCGGATTTCCTTCTGTATAAAAGATCACATCATCACAGCAGATATTTGCCATTACACATCCACCTCCGTTCCAAAAGTTTCACCCATATTCTGGTTGGAAACCGTAAGGTTTACAGGGGATAAGGTGCCAGAGGCAAGCCATTGTTCGATTGCATCAATTACCTGCTCCAGCGTGTCGTTATAAGCCACATTGCAGTCTTCCAGTCGGAGAAACTGCAGGTATGCTTCATGAAGAAGGCTTGGATCATCACGCAGCGTTTCATATGGAAGGTTGCAGAGTCCGATTCTTTCCTCCAGACGTTCCATGGAGCGGCGGATGAAGTCGCAGGAAATAAATTGTTCCCGGTAGATGTTATAAGCAGCTTCAAGCTGGTCATAGGTCAAAATAAATGAGACTTTCTCGCAAGGATTAGATGGTTGTTCTTTCATGGTAAATTCCTCCATTCATACTATGATTGGCTGGTGGTACGGATTCTCTTTGTTCGGGAGTAAGATGTACCAGTAGTTTCCAGCGCAGGTCGATTTCTCGGTGAATCCAGGTATCATTTTCATAAACTTCATGTGTCAAAAAATTGTAAATTGTCGGTTCTTTTTCTATATCATCCAGATCTGCGACCAGACAAGTTGCCTGATTCACATAGGGCCAGAGTGCCTGTTCGACCATATGGCGTAGTTCCAGTATCAGAGGATATATCTGTCCTACATCATAGGTTTTGGACATGCAGGAGCTGATTTTCTTCAGCATCCCGGAAGTTTGTATCATCTGGTTGATGACGGTACATTGTTCCTCCACATCTGCATCCGGATTCAGGACCAGCCGGTGGAGCAGCACAGATTTTGCATAGGCAGAAGCGGTCAGGTTGATGTTTCTGACCAGTTCTTCATACGGCTGCTTATACTGTGTCTTCAGCACTTCCAGAGGCACATGTTCCCGGTTCTTCTTTAAGGTGGAGAGGAGCCCCGAAAGACAGCTCTCCAGTTCTTCCATTCTTGTCAAGCACACATCGCCTCCAGCTCCATCGGAACACGGGTGTAGCTGAGACGGTAAATACTGTTGCAGGTCTCAAATACCACACCGTTTTCGGATACTTCCAGAATACTCTGCACCGGACTGGTAGCAAAGGTCTGGTTATAACTATAGATCCACGCCCGTTCTCCCAGATGGAGGGGCAGGGACAGGATTCCGGTGAGGACATATTCTTTCTTTTGGGTGGTGTGTAAGGTTATATTTGTATTCTTCATTGATTTCACGCTCCTTTCCTTACTTAATTTTGTTTGCAATTACGGCAGCGACCAGTTTAGCGCATCCCAATTCCATCTCGGATAAATGCTGTCCGGTTCTGGAACAGAGAAGAAGTGCCAGCGGCTCTCTGTCTTCCCTTAAAATCGGGAAAAAAGCACAAACCGGTTGACGGGTGTTGGATACCGGGTAGACAGGGCAGTTCTCAGCAGAGATCAGTTCCTGGCCGTCCGCAACCAATTCGGCGAGTTCTTCTGTAACGGGAGTGCCTTCCGGAAGATAGATGCCCGCAGATACGAGTATGTGAGCCTCACTGCAAATTGCGATACCACAGTGGATGACACTGTAGAGGACGGAAAGATAGGAAGCCATTTCCTCTTTTCCGTTTAAGTGGGTAGGGCATTTGCGTAAAAGCAGCTCCATTCCCACATTTTCCAGTTCCAGTGCATCTCCGTCTGAGAGCTTCATTTGTTTCCGGATTTCTGCAGGGATGACGATACGCCCCTGAGAGTCCATGGTCCGGATGAGTGCAATATTCATAACTAAAGTCTCCTTTCTTAAAAAGAGGAGAAGCAGTAAAGTACCGCTTCTCTTCTGAAAATTTAGGCAGCGTAAGGCGGAGCCTGTGCTGTCTGTTGCATTTGACTGTTCTGCTGGTCTGCCAGCATCCGTTTTCCGTTATTGATCAGTGATGCAGCAATCACCGTTTCCCAGTTGGAAATATAGGAATCCGTCCGCTTCAGAAGCGTGAACAGATCCATGTCGGTAAGCTGGATGGCTGTCGTCTTTTCGGACTGGAAGCTGCGTGGCTGCATGTAGGAACCACCGTTCTTATTCTGTGCTTTGATGCCTTTCCCATTTACAATCTGGATTTTCCATGGGCTTTTCATAGGCTGCCCTTTGGAATCATAGGGATGTCTGGAGATATAAAACATCTGGGCTGTGGAATAACCGTTCTGATCGGGATTGCCGTAGATCTTGCTCTGGCTCCATTCAAATTCCTGAAAACCGGAAGTGATCCGGGTTAAGAGGAACTGGATCTGTTCCGGTGCCAGGTTGAAACGGGTGATGATATTCCGGTCTCCGGTACCGTTGGAATAATCCTGAATGGTGATGCAGATTAAAGAATGTACTTTATGCCCGTTTTCCTGATATTCCCCTTTGGCATGTAGCTGTGCATAGTTGCCGAGTGGTGCGTAGCGGAGCCGGTCATAAAAGGCAATGAGTGCCCGGTCATTCTGGATCTTGCAGATCTGGTCGGTAATCCGGTTTTGATAAGTTTCATTCATGAGTATTCACCTTCCTTTATTTGAGATGCTGTTTGACAAGCTGTGCCATATTCTTTGGAAGCTCTTCCAGTTTCGTGATATCCAGGAATCCGTCCTTGTAAATCCTGCGGATATTTTCCTTATCGTCACCAATGGCAGCCGCAAACAGGATGACATCCCGTTTTTCGTATTCTTTCTTGATGCCCCGCAGATCTGCCTCTGCTTCCGTTCCGCTGTAGCCGTAATCGGCTGGCTGACCGTCAGAAATCAGGATCAGCAGCTTCTGAAGCTCCGGGCGTGTGCACAAATGCTCTGCTACGAAGCGGAGAGCTGCGCCGTCCCGGTTCCCGTTGCGGTCGCACATATCCATCAGCCGGTAACAGTCCTCATTGTCCACAGAATCAAATTCTGCATAGGAGTAAAGAGCAACGCCGCCTGCATCCGTGGAATGCCCGTAAATGGTGATAGGGATACCGAGGCTTTTACAGAAATCATAAAGGACAATGGCAGTCTTTCTTGCATGTGTCATCCGGTCGCCCCAACCCATCGAACCACTCTCGTCAATCAGGAGGGCAACAGCCAGACGTTTTTCCTCTCCTGGAAGTCTGGTTCTGGTAAAGATGGTTCCGTCTGTCTTATAGAGAGCATGGGAGTCCAGACGTTTTCCAAACAGGAGATTCTTCTGCTTTCCGCCTTGCTGTTCTTCTTTCAAAAGCGGCAGGATGGTGCTTTGCAGCTTTTTGGAAGCCCGCAGGAGCGGGGGAGCAACTGTCTGGTATTCATTCTTCAGGTAATCGGAAACACTGGTCAGGCGATGGATGGTAACATGGATGCCTGCATGGGCATTGCCGTAATGAATATCATTGGCTGTTTTCTGCAGTTCCTCGGTCAGTTCCGTCTGACAGTCTTCCTGCACCTTTTCTGCAGCCACATCGTTCAAGATCCGGAACAGATCCTCTGCAGCATGCTCATAGCCGCTGCCCTGATACTGACTGACATAAGTGACGCCGGGGTTGTTTTCATCCAGAATGGTATTGGTCTTTGTAAGAGCGATGCGCCCGCCTTCTTCCGAAAGCACCTGTTTGGCTTCCTCTATAGCATCCTCTTTGGTACGTGGACCGGAAGGAGCATTGCCCTCATCATTCCCGCTTCCTTTTGGGGAAGCTGGTTTGATATTCTTTGGAATGGCACCGCTTTTTCCGGTCGGAAGAGGAGCGCCGCTGCTGACTTCATCCCCTAGAAGATCTTCCAGAGCATCGGCAGCGGAATCCTCGCCATGCATTTCCAATTCCTCCCGTGTTTTTTCGATGAGCGGCTGGATATAGTTCCAGGTCAGGGCTAAGAGCGCATTGGAAACCAGCATCCGGTCAGTGCCTTTTTCCGATTCCATTGCCGTATCCAGAAGATCGGTACAATCGGAAATGGTATCCAGATAATCCCCCTGATAGCCGGTGGGATTGTTGATGTTTCCGGTCCGGCAATAGGAAAGGATCAGGTTGGCAATGATGGAAAATGGCTGGTATTCTTTGTCAATTTGTTCCTGTATGGAAGGAATCTGTTCGGACATACGCAGGTTATTGAGTTCAATCCCCTGTCGGAAGGTGCCGTGGAATTCCTCACACATACGGTCTTCAATATGGATGTCTTCCAGAATGTTTTGAAAAGTTGCGGCGCATCGTGCCAGTGTCAGGCATCCGGCTTTGTCCTTTCCTTCTAACACTTCTTTGATCTCCTCCAGTGCTGTCTGATAAGCTGGAAGGGATAGCTCCGGCTCCTTCGGATAGAAGGAACCGTTTTCCAGACTCCTCAGATGAACAGCGTGGGCTGTGAAATCAGAATAGAGTAAGTGCCCCACTTCATGCCCGGTGAGCCCTGTCAGGCTCTGGGAACGTAAGAAACGGGTGGGGAAAGACTGGGTGATCGGGTTCGCTGCGTTGAGATGTACCTTATAATTGTCGGTATATGCAACGCCTGCCTGTTCGGAAATGTCCCAGTCCAGCAGTACCTGCAGTCCATACCGGTAACGTCCGGTAACGGCTCTGGCAAGGGAGGTCTGGTACTTCTGATAGGCAGCGGAGAGGAATAACTCCTCATCCGCAATGGAATCCTCTTTTGCCCGGATTAGTTTCTTTAAATTTCTTTGGCTGTGATTCACGTGATATTCTTCCTTTCTTTTCTTAGATTTTTTGTCAGCAGTTCCTCCATCGTGCAGCCGTAATACACAGCAAGGCGAAGGACGGCATAAGCCATCGGGGAGGAGTTTGCATTTTCATAATTCATAATGGTTTTCGGGGGAAGATTTAAGATTCTGGCAACTGCCTTTTGTGATAACTTCGGTGTTTTGGCTTGCCGGAGATAAGACAGATTATCTGCCAGATGCTTTCGGATCTGGGCTTCTGTGAGTGCTGCTTTTCTCATAGGCGTGTCCTACGCAGCAAGCACAGTATCCAGACAGCTTTCTTCCACTTCCGTACGGTTCTCAGCATCGGCAGAGGCAGAGGCAAGCACCGTGTAACGGGCCGCTTCCCGGATATCCCCGCAGACCATGTAGGACTGCACCCAGGAAATCAGCTCCCTCATGCCACAGCAGCCATCTGTAATGAGATTTTCCCGGCAGTAGACAGCCATGGATTTGACAATGCGTGTCATCAGACGTACCGTTTTTGCATCCTTGCATCCGGTAACAGCCATGGCACGTTCTACCTGTGTATCCTCATCCGGTTCATCCAGATCAATCACAAGGTTCATTCGGGAAATGACAGACTGGTTCATCTGTTTACAGCCTGCATAGTCATTGTTTGTGGTGATTACGATGGTCGTATCCGGATGACGGTGGATGGTTTCTCCGTTTGGAAGATATACGCTGTTACAGCGGTCTAAAAGGGAGTTAAGTCCAACCAGTACACCGGGATTAGCAATGACCGTAGGCTCCTGTATCTCAAGAATATACCCATAGCGGATGGCTTCGACTAGAGGCGTATCCACATACTGGAAGTTCTGTCCGGAGGTGTGTTCCTTATAATAGCTGTGCATTTCATCAAAAATCGTATCGATCAGCTTCTGGTAGGTGTCCTCGGCAGAAATTTCTTCATCATAGTTTCCGGTCAGCTTCTGATAGGCACCGGAGGGATCTAACTGGATTTCCTGAAAAGACGGGTACTGCCGCTGAAGCCGGGTGCGTTTTCCGTCCACATCAGGAAGAATCTGACCTAAAAGGTCGAATACCTCTGTATTTGCGGAACAGGTAATGCAGCGGTAAGGAAGGTGAAGTGCGGAAGCAATGGCTTTGGCTCCTTCGGTCTTTCCGGTACCTGCCGGTCCCCGTAAAAGAAAATTCCGCATCGGCTGTGTGGTATCCGTTGTCAGTTTTGCGTGTTCGCAGATCCGTTTGATTTCCGGAGGGATGATGTACCACTCTGCCAATGTCGGAACAGATACCTCCTCTTCCGGAGACAGCCTTCGGGATGCGGTCAGGATAAATTTCCCAACAAAATCATCTCTGGAAATGGCTGCCTGTGCTTTCTTAAATCCACTTCCTGGACGTAACACCTGAAAGTCTCCATGGAGCACTTCGGTTGGTGCATAGACCCCCTTCTGGATATTTAACGGTTTGATCAGCGACAATACGCCGTTTGCCGGAAGGTCAATCTTAACACCACCGGTCGGGAGACCTGATGCATAGCGGGTTCTCCGGTAAATGTTGTCGCAGAGAACGGCTGCTGTTTCCGCAGCGGCGTCCAGATCGGGATAACCGTTGTCCCGGTGCGCTTTTAATTCCTGATACTTTTCATTACACTCTTCATCTGCCAGAAAAACCGGCATCAGTGCGAACAGCAGAGCCGCACCGGACTGTTTGGAGTCTTTAAATTCGTATTTTTCCGGTGTGCTTTCCACATCCGGCGGAGGAGTATAGCAGCCTCCGTAAAACTTTCCGTTTAGCTGGTTGTAGACAACCACCTGAAGATCACCGGTTTTGCTCGGATATTCCGCCACAACAAAATTGTTGGATTGGGTACCGACCGCCCCAAGCTTTTCCGGCGGGGTACTGCCAACCGGGTTTTCCAGCTCCAGATAAGCAAGGACTGCCCGCAGGGTAGCTGCATGAAGCGTGGATTTTTTCCGTGGCTGAGTACAGTATTTGGATGCAATGTCATCAAAGATTGCATGGTCCGTATAATCCTCAAATGGTTCCGGGAGTTTGCGTTTGAACCCCCAGGTTGCTACGATGTTATTTGCCATGATTCGTTCCTCCTTCTTATGAGATCCAGGACAGTTCCAGTGCCTGCTCGGTCTCTTCTGTGGTCAATTCATCTTCAGTAAAAATCTCCGTCAATTCGCCCCAGTAATCTTTGGGCGGGAAATGTTCCAGCTTTCCCCGGACTTCCGGTTCAGTGCCGTTCAGAATATAGACATCTCCCTGCTCGTTGATAAACAGCTTTTCATAGCCCCTTGCCTGTAAGTCACCGACCAATTCCATCAGTAGCGGTTTCCCAATCAGGGAATACCATGATTTGGGATTAACGGCTGGTCTGGAATCCGGATTTCCTTCTGACGGTTCCTTTTTATGTAAGGATTCAATGGTCATCATCTGAAGCGTCAGACTGCCACGGGCATCCATGAGAATTTCCGCAAAATTATAACTTCCGGTATTCCGTGTGCGAATCCGTAATGGTTCCCCATCCAGTATCTGGGAGAGCGGTGGTTCTTTCACAAAATCCCATGTGGCATCCGGGAAGGCTTCCTTGAGCTTTCCGGTAATCTGGAATTTGATCTGTCTCCAGAGAATGGTTTCCAGATCAGGTGTTCCTTCCAGATGACGAGTTCTTTCTGGGCGTTTTCGTAGCTTATGCTCCCTGTTTTTCAGGCGTTCCGTGAAAAGCGGGAGAAGATAACTGAACAGCGTGACTCCGATACCGATCAGGGCAATGCCTGCAATCAGAAGCCGGTTGGCATCCTGTGGTACGAAAAGTGCTGCAAGAAACAGTACAAGCACGACAAACTGTAAGAATTTTTTTCGATTTGATTTTTTCATGAGCTGATTCCTTTCTGATTCATGATTCTTAGACAAGCCCGGAAGCTGGATGGGAAATCGCCGCTTCCGGACATGAAAAAGAGGAACTGCATCATCACAAAGATGATAAATGCAATTCCTCAACATAGGGTTCCTTGAGAGTTAATAGGGCAACTGGGATGCCATCTGTTCCGGCACATTTTGAAAGCCGTCAGTTGGCTGACTGCCCGGCATACCTCCGTAATTTGGCATTCCGGTATAACTGCCCTGCGGCGGGTAGCTGCTCTGTGGCTGACCGGTTCCGTTTGGCGGAGCCTGATACTGTCCGCCATTTGCAGGAGGCGTGTAGGCACCGTTAGCAGGAGCCATTCCCTGCTGTGGATAGCCGCCAGGCATTGCCTGATTCTGGTAGCTGCCATTGGGATTTCCCTGCATTGGGTAGCTGCCATTGCCGGCTGCACCGGGCGTTGCCGCACCACCATTCGGCTGGCTGTTCTGGTTTGCACCCGGATGTCCGGTATTGCTGTCAGAACGGTTGGATGGTACAAAGTGCCAGTCCTTGACATTGATCCTCGGACCGGCATTTGCCTGCCCCGCATTCTTTCCTTTCTGATAAATGAACGGATGAAGCTCCAGATCACCATAGATCATCAGCCCGGTTCCTTTCTTTACGCCTGCTTTTGCTAAGCGTTCTGCAAGGAACTTGTTAAAATAGCACTGATAGTAAATGGTTTCTTCCTTTCCATCCTGGCCTCGCTGTGAAACTGCAATGTCCAGAGAAACATATTCCGTACCGGAATTTTTTCCTTGCTGCATCTCAGGATCTCTTGTGGCCCTCCCTAAAATTGTTAAAATTGCTGACATAAAAATTCTCCTTTCTGCCTCTTTGGGCGTTAAAATAGATTAAAATAAAAAAAGTGCCATTATAGCACCGTATAAAACGGCAGTATAATGACACGATTTTCCAAACTTAAACTGCATATGCTTCTGGATGAATGGTCCAGACTCCCATGACGGGACAGCACAAAAACTTAAATACAAGATTATATTAACACAAGATATAGCATATGTCAAAAGAATTAGAACTATATATAGCATATGTAGACGAGGTGGAAGGATAATATCAAAAGAATTTTGGACATAGTTATAAAAGTGCAATATAATATTGTTTAAATCGGAAAATGGAAGGATGAGAAAAATGGAGCAGAAAAACAGAATTCTGATTGTAGAAGACGATACGGATATCAATAATCTTTTATATACGGCATTACAGAAAGCAGGGTATGAGACGGTACAGGCTTTTTCCGGGACGGAAGCGAGGATGCTGTTCCAGATGGATAAGGCGGGCTTTTCTTTGATTCTATTGGATCTGATGCTTCCGGGAATTTCAGGAGAAGAGGTGCTTGCCCAGATTCGGAAACAGGGCAATACGCCGGTTATTGTCCTGACAGCCAAAGACGGATTGGATGAAAAAATCGGGCTTCTTACCAGTGGGGCAGATGATTACATTACAAAACCGTTTGAGATACAGGAGGTGCTTGCCCGGATTCAGGTTCAGCTCCGCCATATGCAGCAGGAGCCGGAACATAAAAGCGTGTCATATAAAAACCTGGAACTGGACCGTGAGCGCTTTGAAGTCCGGATTGCCGGAGTGCTGCTTCCCAAAATTACAAAGCAGGAATTTGCAATTCTGGAGCTTTTACTGGAGCATCCGAAACAGGTCTTCAGCAAAGAAGAGATTTTTGAATATGCGTGGGATGAACACTATATGGGAGAGACAAAGACACTGGATGTACATATCAGCAATATCCGGAAAAAGATAAAAGCAGTAACGCAGGAGGAATATATTGATACCGTATGGGGAATCGGCTACCGTCTGCATTCTTAATCTTTACTCTTTTTTTACTATTTATTTGCGTTTGATTAGGATTTATCCGATATGATAACAGCAGATAAGAAAAGGAGATGAAAGCATTGAGTGAATTGTTATTAAGTACAAATGGATTGACGAAGCAGTATGGTCATCATAAGGCAGTGGATAAAGTAAACCTTCACATAAAAAAGGGTGCTATCTATGGATTTATCGGACGGAACGGTGCGGGAAAGACGACTTGCCTGAAGATGATCAGTGGACTTGCAAGACCGACAGCTGGAGAGATTGAGATGTTCGGGTGTAAAGGAAAAGAACTGGAGAGGATTCGTTCTCGTGTGGGGTGTCTGATTGAAGCACCGGGGCTGTATGGCAACATGAATGCATATACAAACCTGAAAATAAAATGTGAATTGTTTGGTATTCGGAAAAAGGGATACATCGAAGATATCTTAGAGACGGTCGGACTGGAAGGTGTCGGAAAGAAAAAAACGAAACATTTTTCCCTTGGAATGAAGCAGCGTCTCGGAATCGGGCTGGCACTGGTCGGGGAGCCGGATCTCCTGGTCCTTGATGAACCGATCAATGGGCTTGATCCCCAGGGAATTGCAGAGGTGCGTGATACCATACAGAGACTGCGAGATGAACGGAATATGACGATTTTGATATCCAGTCATATTTTAGAGGAATTATCTAAGATTGCAACGGATTATGGAATTATCCATAATGGAAGTCTTCTGCAGGAGCTGACAAGCGAAGAACTGATGAAACGCTGCAGTGAACGGATTGAAATAGAGTTAATCCATCCGGAGCAGGCAGTCCCGATTCTGGACAGAATGGGATTTACCAACTATCAGGTTACAGATAAGAGCCATATCCATATATTTGAACGATTGAATGAAAGCGCCAATGTCAATATGGAACTGGCAAAAGCAGGAATTTTGGTCAATGGAATTTCCATTACCAGTGAAGAACTGGAAACCTATTTCTTGAATCTGACAGGAGGGAATCAAAATGCTTAATATGATAAAAATGGATCTGTACCGGATGGTCCGGACAAAAAGTATGTATGTGGTATGGATTGTGATGGCGGCAGCTATATTCTTCTCCACATCCATGTCGAAACTGGATATTGATACGATGAACAAGGAAGCGGAACAACAGCAGACAGAAAGCATTGCAGAAACAGTGAAACCAGAAACCATCAATATGGGAATGTCCGTATTCCTGCCGACACAGCCGGGAGAAAAAGTAACGGTCTTTGATCAGGTATATGCAAACCTGCAGGCGAAGTTTGTGGCGTTGTTTCTGGTGATTTTTACAGTGCTGTTTTCCAGTGCAGATATAGGAAGCGGTTATATTAAAAATATCGGCGGGCAGGTAAGGAGCCGGAGAAACCTGATCTTTTCCAAAGCTTCCGTGTTGTTTGTGTATACGACTGTTACCATGCTGCTTTATTTCATCATTCAGATTATTGCACAGCAGATGTACTTCGGATATCTGGAGTGGGGGAATGGAAGCGAGTTGCTGAGATACTTTGGTATTCAGATTTTGCTTCATTATGCACTGGTACTAATCAGTATGGCGATTGCGGTGGTTTTGAACAGCAACGTGTTCAGCATGACGATTGTTATCTGCCTGTGCATGAATACCATGATTGTCTTATACGGAGTGATCAATCATTTGATCCAGAAGGCAGGTGTGGAGAATTTCCAGATTTTGAAATATACAGTGACAGGAAAGATTGCACTTTTATCCATGTCACCGACCAATAAGGAATGCCTGACGGCAGTTGTGATTGCGGCGGCGTTCGGAATCGTGGTTACATTACTGACAGCATGGGTATTCAGAAAGAGAGATATCTAAATGATAAAACTAGGGTTCGTGCTATTGATAGCAGTGATACTGGTACAAGGAATGTTATTTTGGAAATACCAGCGGCAGGTGAAAGACATCTGCCGCCAGTTGTCGTTTCTGATGAAGCACGACAGCAACATGCTGATTACCAGAGAAATGGATTTTGGAGGCATTGGTGAGTTGGCAGATGTTTTAAACGAATGGCTGGAACTGAAGCGAAGGGAAAAGAAGGAATACTTGAAGAAAGAGGAGATGATTTCGGATACATATACAAATCTCTCACATGATATCCGTACTCCTTTGACATCCCTTGACGGATATTTTCAGTTAATGGAAACCTGTGAAGACCAGGAAGAGCAGAGACGGTATATGAAGATCATACAGGAGAGAATCGGCAGCCTGAAAGAAATGCTGGAAGAATTATTTACTTTTACAAAACTTAAAAACGATTCTTTTCATCTGGAAATGTCATCCTGCTGTATCAACAAGATTTTGAAAGATACCATATTTTCCTACTACGATGAATGGACGGGCAGAGGAATTGAACCGGAGATACAGATTACAGATAAACTGCTGTTTATGAACGGAAATGAACAGGGAATCCAGAGAATTTTTCAGAATATCATAAAAAACGGACTGGATCACGGGGAGAAGAAAATCAGTATTTCACTGGAAGAAGTTGAAAACAACATCCGGATACAGATAAAAAATCAAGTATGTCATGTGGAAAAAATAAATGTAGATCAGGTGTTTGAACGGTTTTATAAAGCGGATGAAGCACGCAGTAAGACTTCCAGCGGTCTCGGCTTATCAATTGCGAAAGAGCTGGTACTTCGTATGGATGGGAAAATCAGCGCCCGGATAGAAGGGAATGAGTTCTGTGTGGAGATTGTGTTTCCAAAATAAAAGGAAAAATTTATATTAAAGCAAGTGAAAATGGGGAATGACTTTATATAGGTTTCATGGTAGAATTACAGTAGAAAGAGAAGAGTCACTCAGTCATTTGTTGTATGAAAGGATGAGTATAATGTATAAAGTAGAACTTAAATTTGATACAAGCAAGCTCGCTCCGGAAACGGTAAATCAGATGTGTGAACAGGCAGATCAGATTTTTGAGCAGGAGGATTTAAGCTGTGCAGTCAAAGCCCTTGGAAGCAGGATTTATCTTGACCGGGGACGCAAGCAGGACTATGGAAGATTCTGGGCAGCAATCTTTCAGTTGAAAAACTCCGTAGGAATTGCAGAGAATTTGTTAGAGTGTTTCTGGTATAACGGAACAGAAAAGGAGAACCTGATTACAGACTTTATAAGGAACTAACAGATGGACAGCTTACAGAGGAAAGGCATCAATTTTGACCTGAATACACAAGCACTAAAGGAATATTATCCGAAAGGTGACTGGCATAATGCATATGCGGATGTAAGGGACTTTTTTGAAGCAAACGGATTTGAGCATATTCAGGGATCGGGATATCATTCGGTGGAAGCAATGTCAGAAGCAAAAGCCATGGCAGTTATTTATCAGATGACAAAAGAATTTCCATGGCTCAATTATTGTGTGAATGTGTGTACCATATCAGATGTACCGGAACTGTTTGATATCTCGCATGTATTTGCCAGAGAAGCGGAACGGTTGGAAAAGAAAAATGCATGATTTGACAAATTATTTCCAATATGTTATATTCATCTCAAGCAAAAAAGGGAGTAGCTGAACGCCTTGAAAGAGGTGGTTTTGTAACCGACAACCGGTATCGAGAGATACCCGTAGCAAATGAGATAGCAAGACTTTTATTGTGGCAGAGGTCATGATAGGAGTCTTTTTTTATTATGAAATATAGAAAATCTGCCGCAATAGTCTGCTAAAAAGAAAGAGAGGATAAACGATGAGTAACGAAATGATGAAACGGGAAATGCAGGAAGCAGTACAGGCAGGGGAGCGGGCGCTTCAGAGCCTTTACGCAGCAAGGGATAAGTTGGGAAGTGCGAGAAACTGGGGCATTTTTGATATGCTTGGAGGAGGCTTTATCAGTGACTTTGTGAAGCATTCTAAAATGAATGACGCAGCTGCGTTGATGGAACAGGCGAAAAGCGATATTCAGCGTTTTCAGAGAGAATTAAGAGATGTGCAGGTTTCCTTGGATCTGCGCATGGAAATCGGCAGCTTCCTTTCCTTTGCGGATTTCTTTCTGGACGGGCTGGTGGCAGATTACATGGTGCAGAGCAAGATTGCAGATGCAAGAGAACAGGTGGATGATGCCATCAACCGGATAGAAACGATACTTGCTGATGTGAGAAATCGAATGAATGTGGAGGTGTAGCATATGGGATGTCTGGGAAATGTGTTGTGGTTTGTGTTTGGCGGCGCAGTCAGCGGGCTGAGCTGGTGTCTGGCAGGCTGCCTTTGGTGTATTACCGTTGTGGGGATTCCGGTAGGGATGCAGTGCTTTAAATTTGCGGCGCTTAGTTTTTTCCCCTTTGGAAAAGAGGTGCAGTATGGTGGCGGAGCTGGTTCGTTCCTTTTGAATATCATCTGGCTGATCGTATCCGGTCTGCCTCTTGCACTGGAACATCTGGCGTTGGGTGCAGCTTTATGTGTGACGATTATCGGAATCCCGTTTGGTTTGCAGCAGTTTAAACTGGCGAAACTGGCATTGATGCCGTTTGGTGCGGAGGTGTATTAAGATGCGATTATTTGATAAAAGGACACCGCTTCAGAAGGAGTGGGAAAAGCTGGAAGTACAGGAGCAGAGATTCCTTCAGAAGCGTTCAGAGAAAAGGGAGAGCATTCTGAATCAGAAACTGGAGGAAAAGATACCGCCGAAACTTCAGAAAACATTGGATACCGCTTTTGCAAAGGCATTTGCTCTGATTTTCGAGAAAGGAACCGGGGTTATTGAAAAGACGTATCAGCGGGCAAAACTGGAGCAGGATTATCAGGTGCGGCAGTATACGGCGGATGTAAAACAGAATTCCAAATCCCTCCTCTCTTTTTCTAAAAAGGCAAGAGATACGGGAACGAAGAATTTGCTGCTATCCGGTGCGTCCGGAATCGGGATGGGCGTATTGGGAATCGGTCTGCCGGATATTCCGGTATTTACAGGGATGATTTTAAGGAATATTTACGAGACTGCTTTACAATACGGGTTCAGTTATGAAAGCAGAGAAGAAAAGTATTTTATCTTGCTGTTGATACAGGGAGCAGTATCCTCCGGTGAAACGCTTTGTGAGATGGATGGTAAACTGAATGAATTTATCAGAAGTGGAATACTGCCGGAAGAGTATCAGGATAAGGAGCAGATCGAACAAACAGCGGGAGCTTTGTCAAAAGAGCTTCTGTATATGAAGTTCTTACAGGGAATTCCGGTGGTTGGTGCTGTAGGCGGAGCTTATGATGCAGTCTACATGAAACGAATCACAGAGTATGCAGAACTTAAATACCGGCACAGGTATCTGGCGGGGCGGAAAAAGGCAGAGAATAAATTGTTGTTTTGATGTGTGTGGAGTATAATGTGTGCATTAGACAGAATCGACCAGAGAAGGAGGTTGTAAGATTATGGAATGGATAGGATTCATTGCATTAGCTGTGTTGCTTTGTTATTCCTCATATCCTGGGAAGGTAAAAAGGCTTGAAGCAGCGGTGAAAAGATTGGAAAGAAAACAACGAGGTGAAAATAATATGTCAAAATTGATAAATGAATTGGTCAATACGGAGTGTAAAATAAAATCAGATGATGCTTTACAGTTGGTGGGAAGTACAGAAATGAAATGTCTGGTGTTGGATACGGATGATGAGTGGATGAAAGTCCGGTTTACTGATAAGAAGAATAATCAGATTACGAAATTACTTAGAATTGAAAATATTGATGAAATCGAAATATTGAGAACTGAATTGAAATAGGGTGCGGAGAAGTGAATTTATGGAGGAATTTCGATTGCCATTTTGGGGATGAGTTATTGCTCCTGGTCAAGGACTTTTCCCGAAATATGACGCAGGCACCTATACAGAGAATGGAACAACTATGATTGTGAGCAGAGGTATTGGAAACAGTATTATTCTGGTGCGAATCAACAATCGACCGGAAATAGTTATCATGGAATTGAAAGATTCTTAATACGATAATGATTATCTTCTGTGGCGAGGTAAAAATGAAGAAGCTTGGTGTGGTAGGATATAATTCCGCTTCTTCTATTGATTGAGAACATACAAATCTCAGCTTGTTCGAATTGAAAATTTGAAATAGCATATTTATGGTTAGGTTAAGAGGCGGCTCCGCTCACAAAAAGCGAAGGCGCCTTCTTTCATTTATGCAAAGTGGCTCTACACTACTCATAGCAAACAGGAGAACATAAAAATATATTATAATTGAAAATATTTTCAATTTCCTTGTAAGATTTCGTTTTGAAAGCGTAGTACATAGATGAGGCAGAAAGGACGGTGATGCCAGGATTGGACGATAGCAAAATTATTGAGTTGTTTTATGCGCGCTCAGAACAAGCGATTGTGGAGCTGTCGCAAAAATATGGTTCTGTATGTAGCAAAATTGCAAATAATATCTTAAATAACAAACTTGATGCAGAAGAATGTGTTAATGACGCTTATTTAGGCGCATGGAATACAATACCGCCTCAGAATCCAAATCCATTGTTGACGTATATCAGTCGAATTGTTCGTAATCTGTCTATCAAAAAGTATCATTCCAATACATCTGTCAAGCGTAACAGTTTCTATGATGTTGCCTTAGATGAGTTGGAAAGTTGTATTCCATCGGGTAAGACGATTGAATCTGAACTAGACGCAAAAGAACTGTCACGCATTATTGATGATTTTCTTGATACATTGGACAAAGAGAATCGAGTTATGTTTGTGCGGCGTTATTGGTATTCAGATTCTATATCAGATATTGCGGAGAAGTTTCAGATAAGCAGCAACGATGTATCTGTTCGTCTTTTCAGGATTAGGGAAAAACTGAAGAAATATCTAAAGAAAGAGGGAGTGAAAATATGACAAGAAGAAATATCTCTGATGCGATTAGTAATATCAGTAATCGGTATATCGAAGAAGCTGCAGATTTTCAAATTGGGAAAAAGGGTGTAAGAAAACATTTCATTATGAGGAGAGCTGTTGCCGCTGCTGCTACAATTATGCTTGTCTTTACAATGTCTGTTCCGGCATTGGCAGCAGCTGACTATGAACCTGCTTACAATCTGCTCTACAAGGTATCTCCAACAATCGCCCAAAAGTTAAAGCCTGTTAGAATGTCTTGCGAGGATAATGGTATTAAGTTCGAGGTCATTTCGGCTTATGTTGAGGGTAGCGAAGCAAAGATTTTTATTTCTGCACAAGATATTGACGGAGATAAAATTGATGAAACAACAGATCTATTTGACAGCTATAGTATCAATACACCTTTTGATTGTAGCAGTTCATGCGAAAATATAAGTTACGATACCAAAACGAAAACCGCCACTTTCCTGATTTCTATATCGCAATGGAATGAGCAGGACATTATAGGTGAAAAAATCACCTTTCGTGTCAGAGAAATGTTGAGCAACAAACAGGAGTATGATATGGTATTATCTGATTTGGATATGAACAATATTAGCACTGCACCTGAAACAGTTACCCCAACTCACATTTTTGGTGGCAGTGGAACAAACTATAGTGAAGTCGAAAACAATTTCCGTGCATTGAAAGCAACAGGTATACTTTATTCTCCTGTTGAGGGTGTGGATATTACAGCTATGGGCTATGTAGACGGGGATCTGCATATACAAGTTAGATATGAAAACGTTTTGAAAACTGATAATCATGGTTATATTTATTTTCAAAATAATGAGGGTGAGAAAATCACTTGTAATGCAAATGTTGAATTTTCTACTGATAGTGAATATCAAGAGAGATATGTAGAGTATATTTACGATTTGTCAGATATTGAACTAGCTGAATATGATGCATATGGATATTTTGTGACGAGTGACACACTTATCACAGGAAATTGGAGTGTAACTTTCCCATTGGAAATGGTAAGTCCGTAAGTTATAAGTAAGGATTTGACCTCGTAAGCGACAAATTTCAGTTGATCGAACAGATCAAATTAGAAACTTTTGAGTTATAAAAGCAGGAAAGGGTGTTAGATATGAAAAAGATTGTGTATGTTTTGGGAAGTATAGAAATTATATTGGGCTTGCTTATGATAGCGGGTACTTCTCTTTTGAAAGAAATAATGCCACTGTTAGGAAGAGTAGCATAGCAAGCAGCAGTGGCGGGTGGGGATAGTGCAGAGGAGTACCAAATGTCCTGCACTACTGTAACTGTTATTGCGGTTGTCTTGATTGTTATTGGTGTAGTACAATTTGTATACTCTTTCATCAAAAAAGAAAACATGTAAATAGGTTAAGCCTCCTGCGCTGTTTTACACAGTTTGGGAGGCTTAAATTTTGTCTAAACGGATGTCTCCGGAAGTTCCGGCAGTTGATCGGTGAGTTCTTCATATCCGAGAAAATCTCCGGCACATGGCATCGATTGCCCTGTCCCCTGCTGTGGTTTCCGGAAGTACAGCCGATACCGATGTCCCGCTAGGAGTTTGATATTCTTTTCCAGTGAGAAGGCGTATTCCTTTCCGTTATCACTGGCAAACCAATATTGCTGGTTTTTCCCGAAGAGTGTCTGTTCCCGTTTCGTGCAGCTTACGTCCAGTGACAGATAAGCATGTGTATGGATCAGGTGGTAGAAACTGAGTGCACGCAGGATGCTGCAGATTCCGATTAAGAGACTCATAAGAATGAAGAGTCGGTCGTGGGTGGCAATTCCGAAGATGCACCCAAAAAGTACACAGAAAAAGCCGATTGCACTGATGGCAACCAGCTTTGTAAAAAATGGTTTTGGCATAAGGTTCCTTCCTTTAACATGTATGAAATGTGATTTGTTTATTCAGGTACAAATTAGCAATAGCCTGTAGCACTGGATACTGGGTATGGTGAATCTGGACATCATCCACAAGTGTTTGGTAAGTTGTCTCCGGTTCTGTGTATAACTCATCCATAATATCCGATTCGTTGTGGATTACTTTTTCCTGCTCCATACTTGTGACAAGCTCAGCGGTCGTGAGGGATACCTTATCAGCCAGCTTCAGAATGGTATCTTCCATCGGTGAAGAGGGTATATTCTTTAAATATCTGCCAAACTCTTTTGCACAAATACTTCCTTCCAGATAAAGCTGAATGCAACCAAAGAGCCGGATGGGAAAGGTATCCTTCAAGGGAATAATGGTCAGACTGCCGAGAAGGCGATATAAGGCATCCACCCCTGTCAGTCCAATTCCGCTTACAACCAGACCACGTAAGGAAAGTCGGTTTAGATAGTGTTGGAAGGATAAGCCTTTCGGATCTTCTTTCTGTATCTGGCGCAGGGTATAGGCATCCTGGAGTTCATGGAGCGTCAGAATCTGAAAAGCAAGACAGCTCCAAAGTAGCAGTTCGTCATCGGATAGTCCATATTCTTGACCATTGTTGATTACAAGAGGAATGGATTTTCCGCCTGTCGTTTTTTGAAATTTTAAGGTTCCGACAGCAGTATAAAGTGTCAGCATAAAAGTTCCCTCCTTCAAAGTTAAGTCAGAAGTGCATAGAGTGCATCATCCTGCTGTAATAGTTTCCGTGCTTTGCTCTGCCATGCCCGTACACGATTGGCTGGTACTTGATAGTGCCTTGCAAGGTCAAAACTGGTATAGCCCTGCTGCTGCAGCCAAAGGGAAGCGATTCCCTTTTGGATGGTGGAGCACTGACCGGTACCAAGCCGGGAGATATGTTCCAGCAGCAGTGTCTGGGCGGTATCCGTTTCCGGCTGTGATGCCTGTGCATCTTCGTAGGAGAACAGTTCCTGATAGGAGAGGGATTCCCCTTCCACCGGAGTTTCCTGAAGAGAACACAGCATGGAGCGGTCACGGGCAGTTTCCCGCCAGTAGTCAAAGATGGCGTGGCGGATAAGGGTTCTGGCATACGGCAGGAAAGGTCTGTCCTTATCAAAGCGGGCAGCCGCCCGGCACAGAGCCAGATAACCGATCTGGCATAATTCCTGCTGTTCCTCCTCGGATACATAGGCGGAGGTTCGTGTCATGGAACGGATCATTTGCGGCACCAGATCCATGGATGTTTCCACCAGTTGTTTTTGAGCGGTATTCAGTGGTATAGTCATCTTCTGTCACCGCCTTTCAACTGGCCGCCCGGAGGCGGCAGGGAATATGGTTGTTTTTCAGGACATCTGCGGATGCCTGGATAAGCTGGTCACACATATAATTGCTGAACTGTCCGATGTGTGCCTGCTTTTCTGTCAGGCAGAACTTGTCTGCCACCCATCGGTAGGCTTCCGCTTTACTCAGGATTCCCTGTTTCCAGATCTCATCGAAGATCCGGTGTGCCTGAATCCGTTTCTGCCGGAGTTCCCGGTTGGCAAGAGTCCCTTTGGGAGTTCTGGTTCCCGGATGCACGCCGACATAGGAATTGCAGGATGGATAGTGGGAGCAGACATAAACCTGTCCGCCATGAGAATGCGTTCCATATACAAAGGATGCATCTCTTAATATTGCTGTTCCGCCGCAGTAAGGGCAGCGGATGATTTTTGGTTTCTTCATCTGTTTTCACCTCGCTTGTACATACACGATACGTAACGTGTACGTGAATAACCAGTACGTACTGTATACTTATATTGTAAGTAAGCAGGTGATGAATTCCCATAGGACGCAAGCGGATACTGATCCCAGATTCGGACTAAATGGCACGAATCCCCATTTTTCAGATGCCGGGATAGAAAATTGCTCGGATGAGCGGGAATAAGCCGCTGTCTGTGAAACGTGGATAATTAACCGGTGTAAAGATGAACTTCTCACAGAAAATCCGTAGCAGGAATAAGCTGATCAGTACCAGACAGAGCAGGTAAGTGTTCCTGCGCCTTCTGGTCCATGGCTTTTTCGGACGGAATTTCATATACAGGACAAAAATCATGGGAATAAATATCAGGTTCGTAAAGACCTGATCGATACATTGGATGATTGAAATTACGTTTAACATAGGCAGTGCCTCCTTTCTTTACATATCCTGTACGTATAAGAGCCTGAAAGTGCAACTTTTTGTTACCAGTCATATTGCTGGTTCTCCTGAAGCCGGAGCAGTGCCGGAATGGGACATGGCTTTAAAGGCAGCTTCTGAGCGGCCAGATAGGGCAGATAAAGCTCTGTAAAAGCAGCAATGCTCATGCTTCCGGTACATTCGGTTGGCTCCGGTATCCGGGGAAACAAAAGCGCTGCATCTGAAAGAGGGAGGATGCAGGGGCTTCCCGTTTCATCCGGATGGAATAAAAAGCCAGAGTTCTCACAGCTTTCCTGTGCGTTACAAGTGCGGCACCAGACGTAGATACAGGAGTGCCAGTTCCCTTCACAGAGGTTCAGAAAATGACGGATGTGCTTGGCATCTGTCTTGCAGTGGGGGTGTTTCATATTCATCACCTACTAAAGAAGCAGGCAGTTCCATGTGGGAGCTGCCTGCAGGAGTCTTCGTTATGAGTTACTGATGTTTCTTTTTGCGTTTGAAGTAAACGATGCCCAGGACACTTGCACCTGCAAGTGCAGCTATGGCGATTCCGGCATACAGGAGAAGCGGCGTCTCATCGCCGGTCTTTACAGGCGGAGCTACCGGAGGCGTCTCCGGTTCTTTCGGAAGCTCTGTCATGTGTACGGTCTGACCTTCATCCTTCAGATCCTCATGGGAAGCAATCTCATGCTCGGTTTTTCCGTCTGTATAGTAGAGCTTTTCAAAGACAACCACATCCTGTCCTGCAAGAGCAGAAGCGTCGAAGGTAAAGGTAACTTCCACAGAGCCGCCAGCTTTTTCTGCTTTAAATTCTGCCTGAGCGGTAACTGGTTTTCCGTCTTTTAACAAAGCCTCTCCGGTTTCCTTATTCATCAGGGTTCCGATGACTTTGTACTCAGATCCAGGCATCAGACCATGATAAGTGACCGTATCTACGATAGTCGCTTCCTTGGAAGCAGAGACATCCTGATCCCCGTCACTGCCGTCTTTGGCTGTGGTTTTGATTTCCGGGAAGTAGATGGTCTGGTTGGCATCCTTGATGTCCGCATGTACCGCTACTTTGTGTTCTTCATAGCTAAGTGTTTCAAAGGCAACGAGTGTTTTACCGGAGAGAGCAGAGGCATCAAAGGTAAAGGAAAGCTCGACACTTCCACTTAGTTCTTCCGGTGTGAAGCTTGTTTCCGCTGTCACAGCCTTTCCGCCCACCTCGAACGGTTTTTCGGTTTCCGCATTCATGAGTGTGCCTGTCAGTTTGTACTCTTTGCCTGGGATCAGGTTTTCGTATTCCACCAGATCCGTAAGCGTCAGTTCCTTTTCCGGTTTTGCATAGTGTGTGCCGGAAGCAGCATCTGTTGCAGTGGTTTTGATTTCCGGGAAGTAAATAGTCTGTCCTTCATCCGCAATGTCTGCGTGTACGGCAACTTCCTTGTCTTTGTAAGCCAGGGATTCAAAGACAACTACCGTTTTCCCTTTTAAGGAGCTGGCATCAAAGGTAAAGGTAACCTCTACCGTACCAGCGGATTCTTTTGGCTTGAAGGATGCTTTTGCTGTCACCGGTTTTCCGTCTGCTTCGACTGGTTTCTTTGTTTCTTTATCCATCAGAGTTCCGGTCACTTCATATTTCTGGTTAGGAACCAGCCCCTTAAAGGAAACCGTATCCACCAGCGTGATTTCTTTCTTTGCACAGGAAATATTGGAGTTCGTGTCCGTATCTTTCGCAGTAGTCTTGATTTCCGGGAAATAGATGGTCTGGTCTTCATCGTTGATGTCGGTATGGACTGCAAGCTGCATCTCATCCTGATATAATTCCTCGAAGACTACGGTTGTTTTGCCCTTTAAGGAAGTTGCATCAAAGGTAAAGGTTACTTTGACGGAGCCGGAGGATTTCTTTGCAGTAAATTCAGTTTCAGAAATCACCGGTTTTTCATCCACAAGGATTGGTTCCCCGGTTTCTTTATCCATTAAGGTTCCGGTCAGTTTGTATTTCTGGCCCTTTTTCAGTCCTTCGTATTCCACAACGTCTTCAATGGTCACTTCTTTTGCCGGCTGGCTCATGTGTGTACCGGTCTCGGCATCCAGAGCAGTCGTGCCGATCTCAATGGCATCATCGGTCAGAGTTCCAACCTGTATCAGAACAGAATCCTTATAAACCTTGACTTCAAAGGTTAAAAGATCCATGCCTTTGTTGGAATCACAACGCTGTTCCGCCAGAGTGTAAGTATCGTAAATGAGAGCACCTTTGGAATCATCCGGTTTGGAGGTGCCGAACCAGATGCCGTCTTCCGAAGACTCACCCCGGTTGGTATTTGCGGTATGTTTGTTCCATTTGGAGGAAGTGCTGGCATAACCGTTGGCATCTGTCACAATCACATGGCTTTCGCCTGTTGTTTTGGAAGTGATCTTAAATGGCACATTTGCTAGACGGTTCTGGCTGCCGTCAGCAATCTTGACAAATTCCAGATCCCCGCGGATGACCTGATTGGAGATGGAATTGTCTTTTGCAGTCAGTTCCACGATTTTTCCCTGTTCTGTGATGTCAAATTCTACAGAGATCTTTCCGCTGTTCAGATAACCGGAAGGTGCAGTTGTTTCATCCACACGGTAATGTCCGAATGGGAGAGCATCTTTTGCAGTTGCAGCAATACCGGATTTATCTGTAGTAAGGGTAAGGACCACCTGATCTTTGGTATAGGATTTCCCGTCTACCAGTACAGGATTGTCATTTAAAGTAGTAATTGTAAAGACCGCACCTTCCAAAGTGGCAGAACCCTGCGGTTTTGCTTTTCCGGTTTCGATGTCACGTTTCTGGATTTTGACTCCGCCACGAATGACGGATTCTTCTGCGGTTGAAGACTGGTATACGGAAATGGTTTCCTGATTGCCCTCCGCTTCAATCTTTTGTACAAAAATAGTTGGATTGAGCTGATAACCCGCAGGGGCTTTGCTTTCCTGTACAGTTACAGTACCAAGTGGAAGGCAGACCGTTTTGCCGTCACTTGTATAATAGAAGGCATCGCCGCTTATAAAATAATCTTTCGTAAAATGCATCTTTCCGGAAGCGTCTGTTTTTAATACCCAGGTACGTGCCGGTTTCTTTCCAGCTTCTGCAGGATCGCTGTCAGACTGCTCGGTATAGAACTTGACTGTAAATTCTGTGTTTGCAAGGGAAGCTGCTCCCTGTGGGGAGGCTTTCTTTGTTTCAGCATCCAGCTTTTCAAGCACCAGATCCATGGGATTATTCTGCGGAATCTCTGTTACGTTTGCAGCAGAAGTCTGTTCTGCTTTTACAGTGACTTTGTGAGCTTTGGTGTCTACAATGTAGCCTTTGGAAGCAGAGAGCTCTTTTACGGTATAATCGCCTTCCTCCAGTTCGCCGGATCTGGCATACCCGTTTTCATCGGTGGTCAGTTTCTGGATGAGCTTCTCACCCTGATAGATCCCATACACAGCACCCTTTAAGCTGTAATTCGGATTCCCGTCCGATACGCTTCCGTTGGCAGAAGATTTTTTCAGTTCGATCCAGCCGTTTGGAACCTGATACCAGCTTCCGGCAATGGTCTGGCTGCCCTGTCCCGGAACGATGAATGCCCGAAAGCCTTCCGGCGGGTTCGGAAGTCCCTGGATGGCACTGGCTACTTCCAGTGCTTTATCAATATAGGACTGCGGAGCGCCATGGAAGGCTCCGGTGTCAGCAGAATTGCCGGCATAGATGTAAGCGACAACCAGATGTCCGATGACATAGCTGTTGTCATCACTCCAGCCGCTGAAATATTTATCCTTGACGACTTTATCGTAGCCGTAGCCGCCGTTTAAGTAGTAGAGAGCTTTTCTGAGCGGGGAGTTCTGGCTTAAAAGGTCATAGGAATAGGAACCAGAGGAAGGTGTTTTCCTCAGTGGTTCCACGCAGTAAGCAGTATTGCTCCCGTCAAAACTCATGCGGGAGGTAAAATAGCTGCCGTAAGGGATATTGGCACCTGCCTTATAGCTGATGGTGCCGTCGGCTGCATGAACCGGAAAACTGCCGGAAAACAATGCGCCGACTGCGACAAGGACTGCCAGCAGCATAGCCAGCGTCCGTCTGGTATAGGATTTGTATGTCTGTAACATAAGTCTCCTCCTTCTTGAAGTTCAAATGAAAAGGGCAGCGTCAGTGCTGCCCAAAGTTACACGGCCTGTTTCTTCTGCTTCGCAAGGATTTCCAGAAGCTCCTGCCGATCTGTGGTAATCAGCTCCTTTTCAAGATTGGAAGCCTTAAATTCCACAGTGATGTTATTGTTGTTGGTTGAGATCAGACCGTTTCCTCGTTGGAAATGGGTGATGTTCATAACTTCCGTTTCCGACAGGTGCAGGATGGTCTTCACTCGCTGCGCCTCTTCATCCTCCATATTGAGAATGATCTTGGTCTTGCAGTTGTTGATGATGCCTTTGCCGTATTTTCCGTCATCCAGAGCAAAGAAGTCGTTTAAATCCTGCGTGGCAAAGATGCCGGCTCCAGAGTAAGCCCGGATGATCTTGGCAATCTCCAGTACGAATTCCGCTGCAAGTCGGTTGCTGGATGCACCGATGAGCTGCCAGACCTCATCGACAAAGATGGCTTTCTCTTCGGTACGGTTTTCCTTCGCTTTATCCCAGACATAATCCAGGGCAACGAACATGCCGACCGTTAAAAGATCGCTGGAACCGGTCAGTTCGGAGATATCCAGTACCGTATATTTATTGGTCAGGTCCACATTGGTCTGCTGGTTAAAGGAAGAAGCAGAACCGTGAACCAGGCGGTTCAGGATATGAGCCAGACGTTTGGTATCCTCGCTTTCCAGCAGGACATTGTAGACATCCTCCAGAATGGGCATCTTTTTGTACTGCTCCGGATGCTGCGGATCTGTCAGGGATTCATTTTTATGTGTAATCCCTTTTAAGGCATAGGTTTTGATCAGGGCTTCATCCAGAAGCTGCTTCTCCTCATGGGACATATCCGGGATCAGCAGGCTGAAAAAGATATGAAGCCGCTGAATCTTGCCAGCCAGTGCGGAGGCATCGAGGGTCGGTCCGTCTAAAAGTTCATTTACAGAATTATCCACCTTTCGGATTTCCATGATGTTGATACAGTTTTTGCTGGCAGGGGAGATCTGGATAAATTCTCCGCCGACATTCCTTGCAGCCCGGTAAAATTCGTGTCCCTTTAGGGGAGCGATGATGAACACCTGGATGCCTTTTCTTCGCATCCTTAGTGCCATGGTCTGCATGGTGAAGGTCTTTCCTGCTCCCGAACAGCCTAAGATACAGATGTTGCTGTTCTTGTACTGCCTGGAATCAAAGATATCCGCAATGACCAGGGAATTGTTATGCTTGTTTACCCCAAAGAGGATTCCGTTATCATCGCAGATACTGTAGCTGACGAAGGGATAGCAGCTTGCCGCCCCGGAAGTCAGTACGTTCCGCTTGGACAGCTTAAAAAGCTTCTTGTCCAGATTTGCCAGCGGCAGGGAGGAGAGAAAGCCCTGTTCCTGTAAAAAGTAGCAGGAGTGTAAGTTCATATCCTGCGAGATCAGGAGCTTTTTCATTTCCTGAATCCGCCATTGCAGTTCTTCCAACGTGGAAGCAGTAATGGTGATGAGAAGATTCATGTAATAGAAATCTTCGTTATTGGCAAGCCCTTGTTTTAAGAAGTAACCGGAGCGGATCGCAGAGTCCAGATCGTCATAGTCAGTGTTGGTATCGGACGCATCCTTTAATTTGGAACGGTTGATACGGATCTGCTGACCGAGACGCTGCTGAATCTTGTCCTTTGGCTGTTTCTGGAGAAAGAAATCAATATCAATCCCTTCCCCGGCATTGACAAGGAGTGACAGCCATCCGGGAGTTACCCGGTTTTTGTAGCCGTCAGACGGCACAAGCAGGTAGGAATGGTAAAGCCCATTGATCTGCACATAATGGGAGTGCCTGAAATCCACACTTTCCGGTGCGAGAAACTCGTTGATCCGGATGTGATCCAGTTCCTCCATGCGATTTTCCTTTGTATAGGCGGACAGTACAGTGCTGATCCGGTCCGGAAGCGGAACCTCCGTACAAAGGGTACGGTTTAACAGTGTGTACAGGACATCTGTGGTAAATTTATCCTCATTGTCATGGGTGACCACTTCATTCCCGCACTGGTACAGAAAGGTTTTGGCAGTCTGGGATGCCGTCTCAAGGGCGGCAAGGATTTCCCGTTCCTCCTCCTTCCGGTTGGCGTTGAAGGGTTCATACTCAAAAATCAGAAAGAACCGTCTGGATACTGCTTCTCTGGAACTTAAGTTCTGGACAAACTGGATGTAGTCACGCTGCAGTTCCTGACAATGAGGATCGGTTTCCCGCTCCAGCTCCAGCCGGGACTGCTCCAAATGCTTATTGATGTCTGCTTTTTTGGAGATCATCTTGATCTGGAGTTTGACCGGGCTGATCTTTAAGTAGCTGATAAAGCTGTAAATGATGCCCTGCTGTTCTCTGGCACTTCGAAGCAGGAAGTTGATTGGTTCAATCTCCAGGATCTTCACGTACCGTCCGTCTGTGGTATAGACGATCCCGTTTTCGATTTTTTCCACCGGAAGATAATCCTCCAAGGTCTGGTCTTTCTTTCGCTTTTTTCGGGAAACGGGGTTTGCCGTGGCAGATGAGGCGTCCTTCTTGGAAACCACCTTCTTTTTCTGCTCTTTTTTTGCCGCCCGCTTTTCGGAAACTGCCCGTTTTTCTTCCTCCTTTCGTCTCCGGGCTTCCGTTTTTTTCTGGATTTTTATCTGTTTCGCCGCCTCTTTTTTCTGTCGGCTGGCTTCTTTCTGCTCCCACTTCAGATAACGGATATCTTCCTTTGCCTGTTTTTTGATGCCCCGCTTGGTGGAGGTATCAAACTGCCGGTGTTCTTTTTTTTTACTTTTTGGCGGGGCTGGTGCGTCCGGTTCAGACTGCGGGGGAGCCGATGCCATTACTTTGGAAGGCTCTGCCATTTTTTCTGCTTTCCGGTGTTTCTTTGTCTTTGGCTCTTTGAAACGTGGTTTCCTGCGTGGCTTTCCTTCCGGAAGACTGTCGGACCTCCAGATTACCCTGCGGTTCACTACAAAACGCAGGGCATTCATCAGAAAGGAAGTGATGCTCTCTCCGCCGATTCCAATCAGGGCTACCATTGCCGCCGGAAGTGCGGTCATGCAGAGAATGATGATGCGGGCAGTCAGGGACAGCGGCAGGTGGAAAACAGGGATACCGATTGCCAGGGAAAGAACAATGCTTTCTATGGCATTGCGGATGTCAAAGGTTCCGTTTAGAATCTTGCCTTTCTCAATGAAGTTGGGCGGGATAAAGGAAACCGGTGTTTCTTCTGGCTGTGTCATGGCTGCACCTCCTTTTTCGTATCTTTCGCATCTTCGGAAGGCACAGAGGCACTGCCGGATTCTGTGTCCGGAGCTTCCGGGCTGTCAGAAGTATCCGGATACCCGCCTTCCTGCAAGTGTTCGATGTCCTGCGAAGTCAGTGATGGCAGGGAATCATCGGTCTGCTTTTCGTAAACAGTCGTATCTGCAGAGACCTGTACCCCGTCTTCTCCAAATAAAAACACACCTGTCGGGGTGTGGTAGGTAACCGGAAGCGTATCCTGATCGGAAAGTGAAAACATCAGGCAGACGGTTGTTTCGGTAGGGTAGCTGGTTTTTCCCGGCAGGAAGGTGATGCTTGTCTGTTCTTTTTTGACATATTCTTTTAGGTAGACAGGAAACTGCTCTTTGAGAGAAGCAATCTGGCTGTCGGAGAAAAATGCTTTTAAAGCATCAAAATCCAGATATTCCGGCATGGGGGTATCGGAATTTGTTTCTGCTGTTTCTTTTGCCGGTTCCCTGCCTTTGTTTCCGGAAACTTCTTTTTTCTGGCTTTTCCAGAAACTGGGGAGAACCAGTCCGGCAAGCAGCAGAAACAGCATCAGAAAAATGGAAAGAATCACTTTTGTTCTGTTCATAATGGCTCCTTTATTTTTTGTCGAAGATCCAGTAGGCATTTGCCGTGGCATGGATTTCCGACATCATATCAAATTCACGGTTAATATAGTTCTTTGCGTCACTGTCATTGGGATCATTGACCAGTACCTTGCCGTTTGCCGTAACACCCCGGAGTACGATGAAGTGTCCGCCGCTGGTGAAAAGTCCTGCCCGCTGAGAGGAGATGACCGGACAGCCTTCGGAGAGTGCCTGAAGTACCGTATTGGCATTGCTGGTCTGTGTGACGCTGCCACAGCCGAAATGACTGGCTGCAGCCTGAAAGTAGCTCCAGTAGGTTCCAACTCCCGGCTTGTAATAGGAATTCCCGCACCATGCCACCGCATCCGGAGGGGTAATGGTATTCCCGGTCAGGTAGCTGGCGATCATGGCAAAGCTGGTAGGCCCGCAGCCGGAAGATGCGATGGAGCCGCCGCCATAAGGAATGTTCCCGTAATCGGTCTGGAGATAGTGCGGAATCTGCATTCCGTTTGCCGGATAGCTTCCGCCGGTATTGGTAATCTGATAATACCGGAGAACATGCTCCACATATTCCTTGTCCCCATACCGGTCATAATGCCAGTTCGGACGGGCACACATCATATCCGAATAAGCAATGGCGTTTTCTTTGGTATAACCGCCGTCACGTTCCATTGCCCAGTCGATATAGCCGGAGCCGTAATTGTAACCCTGAAGCGCCAGCTTGATGCGGTCCAGGTCGGTAGGTCCGGTACATCCTGCTTTATCCAGTGCATACTTTAATTCCTGAATCCCACATTCGATGGAATAAGCAGGATCGGTGATGCCGTTGGGGACATGGGGGTATTTCTTATTAAAGCCGCCTTCTGCCGCCTGCATGGGATCGCTTCCACGCCCGCCGCTTTCCTGCATCATGACTGCCATGAGGAGTTCCACATAAGCTTCCATGCCGTATTTCTGTGCGACCTGCTGGATGGTAGCCCGGTAAGCCAGCACCTCATCGCTGACACCTACCGCCATGGCAAGACCGGAAGCGGAGCCGCCAAAGAACATGGTCAGGTTTTCCACATAACTGTCTGCCGTTTTTTTCTGCTTATCGGTCAGATGAAAGACGTGATCTGCAAAGTAGGCATCTCCGGCATAGCTGACCGTGTAGGTATGGCGGGTAAAAGTAACCTTTCTGGGTGGTGCATTTTCCTCTTCCGCCGGAACTTCCACCGTGGCCGTTTCTGAAGTAACGTCATAAGAAAAAAGCCCGTCCTCGTTTTCCCGGATCAGGCTTTTGAGTTTGCTGATATTTATATTTTTATAGTCATCCTGGCTGGCACAAAACTGTGCGATGAGCTGGTTCGCATTTACGATGATACTGGAAGCGTAAGGATCGCTGATAGAGGCAGTATCTCCTTCCGGGAGTCTGGCAATTTCCGCATTGATCTTAGCAAGCAGTGCATCATGGCTTTCCTGAAGCACCTCCACGATTGCCTGATTGGAAGCCCGGATATTTTCACTGATTACCGTGTTGCTGGTCAGTGCTCCGGTATTTTCAGAGAGGTCTCCGAAGACGAGTCCCGGAAGCATGACAAGGAACAGAATGGGAAGCATCAGTACACCGCCGACGGCTGCTCCAGTTTTCGCAAGGGTGCGCCTGTGCCGGAATACTGTACCGATGACAGCAAGAGGACTGCCCATCAAGGCTGTTTTTGGCATGTTACATACGCTCCTTTCGCTGTGGGGCTGGCGGCAGTTTCTGGACAATGGATTCATTGTAGGCTACTTTGCCGCTGCCGGAAGTATATGGTGTTTTTTCGACCGTATCCTGTGCATACTGCTTGTACCAGGTGGAACCATCCACGGACTGTACCGTAGAGTAGGAGCCCTGAGTAGGAGCTGCATACTGGTCGGCATGGTACAGGGCAAAATCCCGGTTTCCGGAGCTTCCGGTTTCGGTACCGGTGATCCTTCCGCCACCGATTTCTACATTATCATAGGAAGAACCGCCGCCCGGATTGATGCCCATATAGGAAGTAAAGGCTTTCTGTGCGTCTGCTCCCTTGATGGAACCTACCTGACCGTAATTTCCCTGTGCAATGTTGCTGATGACCTGATTGGCAAAGTCTCCGCCTTTGTTCAGGGATGACTGGTAGAGCATGTTTCCGATACTGCTGTGTTCGGTATAACCGGTTGCGGAATTGACCGCTTCTCTTTGTACCTGTCTTCCCACTGCCCCGGCAAGCCCGCCGGATAGGAAGCTTCCTGCGACAGCCGCACTTCCGGGAGAAGAGGCTTTGTGGTAGCCGCCACCACCATGGGAACGCATGGAACCGGTCAGGCTCCGTCCTGCAATCAGAAGTTCAGCCATCATGTTTCCTCCGGTATTGCCGACATTGATGCCAAGCGATGCCAGAAAAGAATCAATTTTCTGGGATACCTTTAAAAAGGCAATGGCACACAGGAACCAGACGAAGACATTTCCGGTTACCGCTTCCTTTCCCTGACTGGCAACTGCCGCTTCCACGTCTGCTTCCGTAAGCTCCGCTGCAAAGACCGGCATGGAGCAAAACAGTACCAGACAGGCAGTTAGTACCAGGAATGGTATGAGTTTCTTTCTAAGTTTCATTTTGGTCCTCCTTTCTTATAGGGATAACGGATTGGCAAGGAAGGTGCCGACCATAGAAGTAAACAGCCGCAGGCACCACGCATTCATCAGAAGCAAAAAGAACTGGCCGCCAAGCATCCGGCACCAGCTTTTGAAGATATTTCCGGTTGACTGGCTGGCACCCATGGAAAAAGCTGCCGGGGCTGTGTAGACCAGTACCCCCAGAAGAATATAGCGTTCTGCCGCTTCAAAGAGCAGTTTGATGTAGTTCCACGCCAGAATCAGTACCAGAATCAGTGCAATGATGGCTACCGCCCCATTTGCACAGACTCCCAGGATGACTGTGACTACGGAGTTAAAATCCGCAAATTTTAAAGGCGGCAGGTCTTCCGTCAGAATCCAGTTGTACGGTGTTCCTGAAATCTTCAGGAGCAGATCCACAATATCTTTCGCATAGAAGGTGAGAAAGATAAAGAGGAAGGAACGGATGGACAGCTTAATGGGATCTTCCGCTTCGATACCGGCTCCCATAAAGTAATTTTTAAAGAGCTGCCATACCCAGTTTAAGAGGATCAGCCCGATGCCCAGTGCCAGAAAGACCTGATACATGGTCTCGGCAGCAGGAAAGTAGCGAAGAAACGTATCCATGGAACAGCCCAGAGCACCGAGGACTGAAGTGGTGATCAGATCCAGAATGTTCATGACCTGTTCGGCAATCCATTCCACGATTCCGTCAAGTATTCCCATAGTGGCATCTCCTTTCGTCTATCCGTTCCATTTTCCGCCTGCAAAGAACGGGGTGATGTAAGCCATGATAAAGCCAAGCCCGTTTAAGATCGCCCAGGTAATGACGATACGCTTGAGCCATGCACGTGATTCGTCCACGGTTTTTCCGCTTTTGGAAAAATTCATCATCAGAAGGGCAACCGATGCCGTTACGACTGCAGCAATGGTGGAAATGAGGATAATCTGGTTATAGACATCCTTCATGATCTCATTGGCTTTGGTCCAGATGGTAGCGGCAAAAACCGGCTGTGTGTATCCGCAGAGGACTGTGACAGCCAGAAATGCAGCATACAGGCATCTGCCATAATTGACATGCCGTTTTGTGTCCGGCGGAGCGTTTTTCAGTTTGTGTTTCACGTAAAAGTACCTCCTTTTTATAAGAGCGGCAGGAGAATTACCTCCCCTGCCTTTGCTTATGGTTTTCCTGCCTCAAGAAAGGACGCAGCCCGGTCAATGCAGGCTGCGTCCTAAATCAAAGTATGAAATTGTAAAGATCCTCCTATCTTACAGAAAAAACGCAGCTTATTTGCCGCAGGAGAGGCTTCCCATACGGCAGTGCTGCGTTTCGTTCTGCATATAATTTTGACAATATCAATTTTAACATGGGTAAATTACCGCTACAATCGCAGGACTGTGCCAGTTACAGACGATGGAGTGCCAAAAATGTGACCAACGCTAAAAGCGTTATAAATGCAATCCTTATGGATACTGTAAGCGTGATTTGCAACCAATTATACTGGATTTACATGACTAATGCTTTAAGCGTTAGTGAATACTGGAAGGAGGAGGTGTGCGTGTGAAAGGAATGGGAAAGGCAATCCGCAGGTACAGGGAAGAGGCAGGAATTACGCAGGAGAGACTGGCTGAACTGGTGGATATCAGTACCAACCATCTGGGTGCGATTGAGCGGGAAGTGAAAACACCTACGATGGAAACATTTGTAAAGCTGTTGAATGTATTAGGTGCGGAACCGAATGAAGTGCTGAAGGAAGTGATTCCTCTTACCAGAATGGAACATACTTCTGTAGTGGAAGGAAAGCTGGAAAGGCTCACACCGAAGAAGCAGGAAAGCGTGCTTCGGATGCTGGATGTGATAATTGAAGAGATGATGAAATAGAAGCTGTCTGCGAAATTGCCGCAGGCAGTTTTTTTGAAAGCTGTATATGCAATAAAACACATAAAAATATGCGATTTATGATGAAAGTGATTGCAAGATTTGATATAGTAATCCTAAAAGCATTATAAAACTAATTCTTAAAGGATGACTATAATATGAAAAAGGGATATGTGGGATTATTGGCATGTGCGTCAGGAATTCTGATCGGACTGGGAATCAGCCGGCTGGATCTGACAGGTTATCTTGAAAAAACACAGGAGCAGGAATATCACCCGGTAGAAAGAAAGGTGCCTGAATCAGTAGAAAGCAAGCTGAAAGATCCAAAACAGTGCTGGCTGTGTGGAAGCGATGAACGGAGTATGATGGATTATTTCCGGAAGTTTGACGATCTGGGAGTGATCTGTACCAATCACTGGTATGTGATGGATATGCATATCCGGAATCATGATGAGGACGGGAATCTTACCGGCCCGCAGGGAAACGGGCATATGGGTTATACCGGGACAGGAGAAGGCGGCTGCTTTTTCCATACGGAGCAGATGTCGGATTACGGGATTTCCGAAGTATCGGTGGATTACGGGGAAGATAGTATCTTCGATGTGAAAAAAGTACAGAACCATCTGTGTCAGGAATGCCTGGATAAGCTGGTGGAAAGCATGGAGGTATTCTGTGAGGAAACGCAAAAACCCAAGCCCCGTGATCTGGTACTGGTGGATTTTCAGACATTGGAGCTGTACGCCATTCAGGAGCATAATGCGGGATACTTTATCCGGGATTATTATGTGGAAATTGAGTCGGAGGAAGATGGGGTGGAAGTAAAGGCATTTTACTGCCCGAAGCTTAATAACGGGAAAAAGGATGGAGAATAAATTGAGGTTTGCATTGGTGAGGAGTATAATGTAAGTACGTGTTATGTATTGGAAAAACTTGAATTTAGCAGAAAGAAGGATTGTTATGAAATTTATCAATACTAGAAAATTCACATGGATAATTTGTATAATAGGATTTTTGCTTGCTCTTGTAAGTATATTTTTCTTACCGAGTATTATTCCAGTACATTTTGCAAATGGGATTGCGGATGATTATGGAAGAAAAATACAAATATTTTTATTTCCTATATTACAAGTGCTTATCACTTTTTTGACTGGACGAGAAAAAGTAAAATATTGCCTGACACATTCAAAAACTTTCTTAACGGACATTCAGTTTAATTGGATGATAGATGGTGTACTTTTATTGGTAATGTTTGCAGAAATATGGGTTATCTATGCTTCATTTGCATAGAAATACTTGCATAACAATTTACATTTGATTGAGCAGATAAAAATGATTTGAGGTGGTAGCAATGAAAAAGCGATTGGGAATCATAGCCGGAATTTTAGGAATTGTATTGGCAGTCATTGGCATTGTACTGAAGCAGAAAGAAAACACAGCCGTTTCTGTTATTGGTGGTGCGGATGGCCCGACTTCTATTTTCATAGCAGGGAAGTTAAATGGTGATAATTTTATTTTTATGATTGTAGTTGGAATTATTTTATTGATTTTGGCAGGAGTTATTTTTTACAAACGTAAGCATTAAGTTACAGTTTTTTAGACTGTGTATGGCGGAAGAACCGGGAAAGTGTAGATATATCATGGGGATTTTGGAAAAAAATAAAAAAAGTAAGGGTACAGCGTTTGTCTATGATGAGAATAATGATTACTATAAGATGGAAATAAACGGGATTGAATTTGTCTGTGACAGTATACATTCCGATTATGAGAAGCATGCAGTTGAACTGGCACAGGCGTATGAGAAAAGGCTGCCGGATATCGTGGATTATCTTATGCCGGATATAAAGGAGATGTTTGGAATTACAAATCCAGATGTAATAGCAAACTCACTAGGAAAGCCGAGTATAGATTTGGATAGAGGAACACTGACTTATCTGGAGCACACAATGGACAGCCTACATATTATTGAAATGGAATTTGACGGTATCTTCACGGCATTCTATAACTCCTGTATTGATGGATAGGACTTTAGTAACATAGAGCTGCAGTTGTCTACAGCTTTTATCCAGACTTCGGATGTTACAGAGAAGCAATCAGAAATGGATTGATCGATTTCTGAAGCAGTATCCGGTGAAATCCTTGAACATATGAAGGAAAAGTATGTATGTTAATTTTATTTTTATTGTAGACAAAAGATAGGACTGATATGATAAAAGAACAGGTTATTACAAATAGAGGTGGAGTATTTGATGCAGAAAATATTATTACTGGAGGATGACTTGAATCTAAATCGGGGAATTGCCCTGTTACTTTCACGGGAAGGGTATGAGGTTCGTCAGGTTTATACAATAAAGGAAGCAAAAGAAGCATTTCAAAAAGGAGATTATGCTCTTGTTATCAGCGATATTACATTGCCGGATGGTACAGGACTGGATTTTGGAAGGATGGTACGTGCAGGTGGAGATACATATCTTATCTATCTTACGGCTTTGGATCAGGAAATAGATATTGTAAATGGTTATGATACAGGGGCAGATGATTATATTACCAAACCATTTTCACTGATGGCTTTGGTGTCGAAGGTGAACGCATTGATGAGACGGCTTTCTAAGGTACAGGCACAGATTATGTCTTCCGGAGAGATTACGGTGCATATGAAAACGATGCAGGTGTATAAAGGGGATGAACCAGTTACTTTAAGTAAGAAAGAATTCTCTCTGTTGCTGTATCTCTGGGAGAATGCAGGACAGATTGTTTCAAAAGAAAGTATCCTGGAGCATGTATGGGATATAGACGGTCAATTTGTCGATGATAATACGGTTACTGTCAATATAAGCAGACTGAAGAATAAACTTGGAACAGAAGAGATAGCGAATGTGAGAGGACTGGGATATATATGGACCGGAAAGGTAAACAAAAATTAAAACGGTATTTTATCGTATATGTAATCTTTGCAGTATTTTTTACAGTAGGAATGTATCTGATAACAAAGTATGAGGAAAATGCGAAAGCAACGCAGATAGCACTGCTCCTTGCAGAACATCCTGAACTGGAAGGGGAAATAGTTGCAATCTGGGAAAAGTCAGGAACAGTAGATTTTATAAGAGACCGGGACGATCAGAAGATAGAAAGAGTCGTACAGATGCTGGAAGAAACTTATGGTTATCACTCAGGGAGTGGATCTTCAGATGTGGTTATAAGGATTATCTGGGGAATTGGATTACTAGTGGGAGTCATAGTATGTAGCCTGTTCTTGTACCTGGACCGAAGAAAAAACTGGAGCAGATACGGTGATGAGGAACAATTACAGCAATTATATGAATGTCTGCAGGAATTCAGAAAAGGAAAATTCCAAACATATCCTGAAGAAACATCAGAATCGGAACAATGGTTAAAGGTGTGGGAATCTGTAAAGGAGCTGGGGCAATATTTCGAAGATTTGAAGGAACGTCTGGAGCAGGAAGAAAATGGTACGAAGAGTCTGATTACAGATATTTCCCATCAGTTGAAGACTCCGCTTGCATCACTCCGGATGAGTCATGAGCTGGTGGCAGAAAATCGGGTTACAGGAGAAGAACAGAGGGAGTTTCTGGAGCAGGAATCACAGGAACTTACCAAACTGGAACAGCTCTTGAATGAACTGGTAAATCTTTCAAGGCTGGAAACACATATGATCCAGATACATTCGCTTCATGAAAGCCTGAAGAAAACGCTAACAGAGGCTGTCAGTCAGATTTATATGAAGGCAAGAGGAAAAGATATTTCCATTCAGGTGGAGATGGATGATGATATAGTTGTGAACCATGATTCAAAATGGACGGTAGAAGCATTAACGAATATCCTTGAGAATGCAGTCAAATATTCACCGGAACATACAACGATTACAGTGAGGACGCAGGAGCTAGCAAGCAATGTGCTTATTGAAGTAGAAGATGAAGGAATGGGCATTCCTGCGGAGGAACTGCATAAGATCTATCAGAGATTTTACCGGGGAAGGAAAGCAAAGGAACAGGTAAAAGACGGAGCGGGTGTCGGTCTGTATCTTGCCAGAAAGATCATAGAAGAACAGGGGGGGACAATAGCAGCCAAAAGAAAGGCTGAGAAAGGTATGATATTTAAAGTGACACTGCCGCTCATAATAGGAGAATAGTCGGAACCCTTACAAAACTGTTATGGTTGTTGTAAGGGTTTTGTAATGCAGGAATGTTATAGTAGGGGTATGAAATGGAAAGGGGACTTGAAGATATGAGTAGTATTTTAAAAGTAGAAGATCTAGTAAAGTATTATGGAGAAGGCGAGAATCAGGTGAGAGCCGTGGATCATACAAGTTTACAGATAGAGAGAGGCAAGTTTACAGCTATCGTAGGACGTTCCGGCTCCGGAAAATCTACACTTCTGCATCTGATTGGAGGGCTTGACAGACCGGATTCCGGCAAAGTATGGATTGATGGAACCGATATCTATTCTCGAAAAGATGATAAACTGGCACAGTTTCGAAGAAAGAAGATAGGATTTATCTTTCAGGATTTTAATCTGATTCCATCGCTGAATGTGTGGGAGAATATCGTTCTTCCGCTGGGACTTGATAATCGCAAGGTAAAGCCGCGGGAAGTGGAAGATATTCTCAAAAAAATCGGACTGCAGGATAAGAAAGATGCGATGCCGTCTGCTTTGTCTGGTGGACAGAAACAGAGAACTGCGATAGCCAGGGCATTGGTGACAAGACCGGCGATAATTTTGGCGGATGAGCCGACTGGAAACCTTGATTCCCAGACTGAGCTAGAGGTTATGAGCCTATTGAAAAGCTGCGTGTCGGATTTCGGGCAGACGCTTATCATGATTACCCATGATGAAACGATTGCCCAGATGGCGGATGAAATGATTATCATTGAAGATGGCAAGGCGGTGAGAAGATAATGAAGATGACGACCAGAGTTGCATATTGCAATATGCGGCATTATAAGAGCAAAAACATACTGATTGGAATTGCCATTATCCTGACAACATTACTGCTGTTCGTAATCCCATCAATCGGAAAAGATATGGTGGAAGTGAACTTTGCGGTAATCAATAAGATTTATCCAACATGGCATGCCCTTTATCGGAACGTGGACGAGAGTACAGTTATGAAACTGGCGGCACATCATGATGTGAAAACTTACGGACTCCGCAGCGATGCGGGGTACATGAATCTGGAAGATGCGACGGTTTCCATGATGTATATGGACAGAACAGGGATGGAACTTTATAAAGTGAAGCTGAAAGAGGGGCAACTTCCGCAGAAAGAAAATGATATTGTGGTTTCAAAAGGAATACTGGAAGCATTAGGACAGAATGGGAAAATCGGTGACACTATCACAGTACCTTATCAGATTCTGAAAGATGACGGACTGGATTATACGAAGGAGAAAGACTTTCGAATCTGTGGTTTTTTAGCAGATAATGAGAGCAGCAAAGAACAAAAACAATATACATCATTGGTTTCAGAGGCCTTTCTGAAAGCGGAGATACCGGTAGAACAGGTGAAATATCGGTTTTTACTTCAGGTGAATGGACAGAAAGGAAATACGACTGCAGATTATACAGAGACGATACAGAATATTGCCAGACAGTTCGGGATTTCCGAGGATGACATGAATATTAATAAAGAGTATCTTGCAGCAAATTATGTGGATCCGGCTACAATTCCGGTGATTGTAGGAATCATGCTTATTGTTGTATTGGCGGGCATTATCACAATTTATAGTGTTTATTATGTATCTATGAACCAGAGGGTTCGGGAATTTGGAAAGTTAAAGGCAATCGGGGCTACGAAACGGCAGCTTAGACAAATCGTACTAAGAGAGGGAATGGGAGTGGCGTTGTTTGCCATTCCGATAGGACTTTTGATCGGAACAGTTGCTGTGAAAGTTGTACTTCTCCAGTTTGTAGAACATGCAAAGGATTCAAACGTACTTATAACAGAGGCATACAAGGTTGTAGCTAAAGGAGAAGTCCAACTTTATTATTGGTGGATTTATCTGTTGGCAATTGCAGTGACTCTGTGTACAGTGTATCTGTCACTGATGAAGCCTATGCGTATGGCGGCGAAGGTATCAGAAATAGAAGCTATGCGTTACCAGGGAGGCAGTAAGCGACAGAAAAGCAGCAGGAAGGGATATCAATTTCTGAATATCGGACGACTGACCAAGAGAAATCTTGCAGAGAATAAAAAGAAGAGTACTATCACGATTGTATCTATGGCCGTTACCGGAATATTTGTCATGATGGTAGCAACGGTGCTGTCTTGTGCAAATCCGATGGAAAGTGCAAAGAGTTCGATTGTGGGGCAATATGAGATTTCTCCAATTGTGGAATCCGGGAATAAAGAGCATCCTGAATATGAATGGGCGGAGGTTCAAAAGAATAATCCATTAAATGAAGGACTAAAGCAGCAGATAGAGGAGCTTGACGGTGTTGAGCGGGTAGATGTGTTTACCGCGTTGAAGGTATCAGGAGGACCTTTTGAAGAAAAAATTGGAACCGAATTTATCAATGGAGTGCCGGAAGAATACGCAGAAGAGCTGAAAAAAGGAATCACTGAAGGCAATGTCACATACGAGGAATTGAAATCCGGGGATAAAGTGATTCTGGACCGCGCGCTACTTCACTGGTATCCAGATATTAAAGTGGGAGATAAGCTGAAACTCAATATTCATGATGGAGATAATACCTTTCAAAAAGAGATTGAAGTGGCAGCAATTGGTGAATATGGAGGAGGTCTGACAAACTATAACTGTCTTATCATGGCAAAAGAAGGGGCAGAGAAACTTACCATAAATAATTCTTCCAGCTATTTTCAGGTGATTGCAGATAAGGATTATGATGAGGCACTGGAAGCATCTCTACAGGCTATTGTGGATGGATCAGGCAGACTGCAGATGCGTACCTGGAAGAATGAGTACGATACATGGGAAAATGCCATACAGATGACTAGAGGTGCATGTTATGCATTTATCATCATTCTGGCAGCAATCAGCATTATGAACTTGATTAACACAATGATCAATAGTGTCCATGTGCGAAAAAAGGAGCTTGGCATGATGCAGGCAATCGGAATGTCGGACCGTCAGTTGATGAAGATGCTCCAGTTGGAAGGTATATTCTATACAGTAGGCACTCTTATTATCAGTATCGGAGTGGGAAGTCTTGCAGGATATCCGTTGTTTTTATATGCAAAGCGTACAGGAATGTTTGATATCAGCACATACCATTATCCGGTAACAGCAGCTATTATTATAATTTTAACATTGTTTGTGATACAGATGTTATTGGCAATATTCATTGCAAAGTCAGTAAGGAAAGATTCATTGATAGAGAGAATTCGTTTCAGTGAGTAAGAATATAAATTTCTGATGTTTAATGCAGATACTAATCAATGTCATAATAAAAAGGGGGACTTGATTTCTCAAATCCCCCAGTGTATAATGAACTCAAGAAAGGTATTCAGATGCAAAATCTGATGCCCTCAGTTAAATTTTATATTCTATGTATAAGTCATAGCATCCAAAACTTTCCTAGGGTCGTGGATGCTATTTCTTATTATGTCGATCTATATAAGTCAAAGCCGCAAAAATTACCAATAGTAAAGTCAATACTTCCATTGTATTCATGGGCATCACCCTCCTTGGATACTAGAGGGCAAAATCGAAATGCATCCGTCTTTCCGGTTCAGTAATACCGAATCAGTATAACACGTTACCGTTTTCAGTACAATAAGGTAATGGTCTGAAAAATACTTTATTCTGTCACCTTATGTAGCTGTATCGTGAGTATTTGCTGGACTAATTGGTGCTGTATATGAAAAAAAGCTATTTAAAAATAAGGTGGAAGCCTTATATGGTCTGCTTGATGATGCGGGTGATGATGCCGAGGGCAACATTACGCTCTTCATCAATATGCGTCACCACAAAGGATACCTGATCCTTTTTCCCGACTGTCCGGCTGTCATAGCAGGAGTGGGCAATGGCATTGACACCGATGGAGAGCCGGACAAAGACGGTGCCTTTATGGATGTCTTCCACAGTTCCGGCGTATTTTCCCTGAATCTTACATTTTTTCATGTTTTCCTTGCTGGTGTTGCCTTCCACACTTTTGACATCTGCGTGGACAATGACCTGCTCCGGTGAGTCTGCCCGCACATCCAGGATGCGTACCAGGATGTGATCGCCTACCTGGAAGCGTTCTCTGGCATCACCCATCCAGTCGAAGGACAGGTCTCTGGCAAGAATGGAGGTTTCCACACCGAAAATTTCTGCCCGGACTACCTTTTCCGCAACAGCAATGACTCTTGCCTGCACGATACGGTCTTCATAAACTTTCGGCATTCCGGAAGCATCTTTATCCAGATAGAAGATCTGGCGTTTCTTCAGCATCGCTTCTTTCCGGCTGGCGACAATGCTGCGTGTCTTCGGATCTAATCCCTTAATCAGAAAATCAATCTCACATCCAAGCATATTGTTGAGGATTTTGTTCTGCCGCAGAGCAAGCTCCCCATAATCGTGTGCTTCATCCTGCATGAGATGGATCATCATCTCAGTTACTGGGATGACAGTACGGAAATCCTTGTAGTAAACCACGGCAATGAGGCTGCCGTTTTCTGTTTTCTCGATACCGCCAAGCATTCCGGTTAAGATCCGGCGGGTACGGTAGGCATTCTGGATCTCATGCCAGGTAAGGTCTGAAATGGACTGGGCTGTTTCCAGCTTCGCATCGGAATCCAGAGTTAAAATAGGTGTGTTGGTTGTTTCGTTTGGCATCATAGTGTCTCCTTTCAAATTATGACATGATAGAATCTTTATCTAAAGGAACCATGTCTGTGTGATCCGAATAGTTATCTGCTGAGAAGTCATCCGGGAAATCGTGATAGCCAGGTTCCTGATAAACGCTTTGCTGGTCAAAGTGCGGTTCAGCTTTTTTCTTTTTCTGCTTTCCATAAGAAGCGGTTTTTTTCGGGTGGGAAGCAGGAATAGTTGGAGTGTACGTATATTCTTCACTACATGCTCCTTTTCTCCATTCCGGAATATGTTCGGAAGCCTTCCGGGGAATGAGTTTTTGGGCATCCGGGTGCAGGGTGTAATCGTATTTTTCTACCTGCAGTACCTTCTGACCACGCAGGATAATCAGTGCAGTATCCAGCGGGAGCCGCAGGATCTCATCCGGAGTTAAGAGCTTTCGTTTCCCGATGGATCTGGTCTGGCGGTATTCCGGTGTATAATCGGATACCCTCCAGCTATTTAATTGTTTGGCTTCGCTGCTGACACCAACGGTCACATCACCGGAGCGGTTAGAGATAAATGTAGCAGTTACCTCATCCGTACAGCCTAAAAATAGCTGAGTGTCGCAGTTCCCGATGATTTCCTGCCATTGGTTTAAGGGATACCGGTTCTGCATCTGAGGCAGGTTTTGGAAAATGCAGGAAATACTGAGGTTTCGACTTCGGATCACGGAAATCTTTTTGTTGAGCGATAGGATTGCTCCCGTATTCGCCAGCTCATCAGCCAGGATATGTACCGGAACCGGCAGTTTTCCATCTTCCCCATAGGTGTCTGCATAACGGACCAGTTTGATAAATACGAAGGTCATAAACAGGGAAGAAAGAAAATCAAAAGTGCTGTCTTGATCCGAAGTGATGCAGAAGTATGCACATTTTTCTTTTCCCGGCAGCGTCAGGTTGATCTCATCATAGGAAGTGATCTGGCGGATCAGCTTGTTCTGGAATACCTGAAGTCTGGAACCGAGTCCGATGATGACGCCGGAACGTACCGTGTCACTTGCCTGCTTATAGATGCAGTAGGGGACTTTTGCCGGATGGGAGACCGGAAGCAGGTCAAAGAGGCTGTTCAGTTCTTTTTCCGAACTCATGGTCAGGAGTTTGTATACCTGTCCGATATTCTTTGCCTCCGGTGGGAATCCCTGATCCACATAGAGAATCAGAGCTTTTAATAAGTTCATCTCGGCATTGTCCCAGAAGTGATCGCCTTTGGCAGAACCGGTATTCTGGATGATGACATCAGCAAATACCTGTGCCATGGTTTCCTGTCCGCCAATTTCACCCAGACAATTCCAACTATCCGAGTTTTCCGGGTTTACAAGATTAAAGGATTTCACGATATATCCGGCATTCTCAAGGTAAGTGGCTGTACTTTCGTACAATTCCGATTTTGGATCGGTGATGATGAGGCTTTCCCCGCGGGCAACACACTGGAAGATCATGTTGCGTGCAAAGGCCCGGCTTTTCATGGAACCGCTGGCACCGTAAACGGCAATATTCCGGTTCATGCGGGTATCCTTCGGGAGACAAACGGCTTTTCCGTTCAGTTTTCCAAGAATGGTTCCCTTGTGTTTCTTGACATCATTCGTAAGCTCCAGTACCTGATGCATTTCCTCCAAAGTCATAAAACCGGAAGTCCCATAGGTTCCCTTTGTGGAATAATTCAGGTTCCGGCCCCGGTCTGTTATTTCCCCGTTTCGGTCAAATCCCATACGCATGAGAAGGAAGGTCAGGAGTCCAAAAGCTGCCAGACATAGAAAAATCCCATACAGATTGTACGGGAAAGCAGTCAGGGCATCCAGACAGGCGAGCGGGTGCGGGGAGGGGATCTGCGGGGCAGTTCCGTTTCCGGCAAAATTGCCGGCAGATTCCCAGGTCTGATAGTTGCGGATAAATTGAGCAACATAGCCTCCTGCATAGAGGGTGCAGAAGGTGATCGGAAGCATATAAATGAGCTTCCACCATTTACGGTTCATGTAAAAACCCCCTTTTGAATTTGCAAAGGTCAATACTGGAGAAATGGATTGTGGCAGTTAAGTATTTTTTCAGGACCGGAATCTGAAAATCGAAACAGATCAGGTTCCCGGATCTGCCGTATACATTTAAGCCGGTATTGAACCGGTTGATTCGCTGCATGTCAAAATCATAAGCAAGAAGGATGGGGTTCCCGGAAGCATCCGTGGCATCATGTTCCAGTGGAATTGAATCGCTGCGGCAGCCCAGATCGGACAGCAGGAGGTTGTCCAGCTTTTCCATGATCTCAGGGTGAACCAGCAGTTTTAAAAGCACTTCCCCTTCCGGAGTATTGGGAAGGTAATGGAAATGCTCGAAGGAGGTGTCCAGCATAAACAGGCTCTTTTTGTAGCCTCCGGTACTGGTAAACAGCCGGAAAGCCATTTCCATGTCGGTTCCGGTCATGATTGCCCGGATCTGTGGATGTCCGTTGTAAGGGTAGCCTTGCAGGTAATGCTGCAGGAAGGCGTTTAAGCGGACTTCCGTTCGATATTCCCATTTCAGGACTCCGTTTCCCGTGTTATAAAGGACATAGACACATTGCGGTGCCATCAGGATGCCCATGCTGCGGGAGTTCCTAATCTTCGTGGTCTCCGGGCCCAATTCCTTAATTTCTCTGGAAGCGTAAAAAAGAGGAAGGCTTCGCATACCGATGGAACCAGCTTCGCGGTGATTACAGAAGATGTCAGGTTTTACATCCGGATAAAAGGGAATCCCGGCATGAAGGAGTGTCAGATACGTTTCGGCTTTCTGATGTAAGCGGATACGTCGGGATACTTCACTTCGGATGAGGTTCGTCTCGGTATTGCCGGTCAGATAGCACTGGAAGCGTAGCGGCGAGACAGATAACAGCATCTCTTTCGCAGCTTTTGTAAGACGGTAGCCTCTGAGAGCATCCCGGTAGTGGGTACGGATGAGGTGTTCCGCCTTCAAATCCGTAATGAGTTTTTCCGCATAGGAGGCACTTGGGATGAGTCTGTTTAGCTGGTCTGCGGGAAATTCCCCGCACATCCCTATCATTTCCAGTAAGCGGTATTTCGTAGTGTCAGGTCTTATCAAATAAGCATCACCTCAATTCAGTTCTTACCCATGCAAGCCTATACTTGGGTAAATCTCCGGTGGTTTGGAGATAAAAAAAGCAAGAAAACAAAGTTCCCTGCGGTGGTTCTTACCGATGTCGGATTTCTGCCTGAGAAGTCAGGAGATTTTCCGACATGCTTTCGTGATGATTTTTCTGGTTCTGCAGCCATTTCGGAAAGTCAGCTTTTTCCATAACCGATACCAGTGTACAGTCCTTTAAGCCAAGCTGTGTCGTGTAGTAGGAATCACAGAAAAAGCCGCTGTCATCTGTCAGAACATAAGTACAAAGTGTATCCAGAATCTGTTTAAACTCCAGATTGTCATAATCCCGGATACGTCTTTGAGGAAGTTCCCTGTCATATATTTGACTGAAGCATATCATGCAGTCACGATAGAGGGGCAGGGCATTTTGTTTTACATACTCCCGAAGCATATAATTAAGCGGTTCATGGAGAAATGCAGTGTTTGTGTGGACTCTTCGTTTCGGAAGCAGTCCGGGAAGCGTAATGGTGAGAATCCCCTGCTGTTCTGCAATCCGGATTCCCTGTGCATCTGCCGCTTTGGGAAGATAAGCTGCTTGATTTGGGGAGAGAGCCGGACAGACAAGGTTACGCATCTGGCAGGCAATCCGCTCCGCTCTAAGAGCAGCACTGACGCTCAGTTCCTCAAAATTTTTATCATAATTCTGGATATCAGTGACCTTCAGAGCGTAAACGGTATTCGTCAGTTTTTGCAGCTCCCCTTCCAGTTTTTCAAGCCGCTGGTAAATGGTTGGTGTATTTTGCGTCATAATAACCTACTTTCTCATGTAGTAACTGACAGCACCGGATTCATTTACAAGGCAGTAAGCGGCTACATCATCAATGGTGATTTTGGCAGCCTGGCTTTCGGATTCTAAGACAATCAGGCGCTTGGAACCATTTGATGGGATACTTTCCATCACATGATTAATCAGAGCCTCCTGTTCTTCACCGATATAGATGATTTCGTATTGTTCATCTTGCGAAAAGAAATTGAGCTTGATTGGAAATTCGCCACTGGTGTGGTATACAATACCTTTCTTAAAATCCAGCAGTACCCAAAAGCATGTAATTATAGCATAGTCAGGATTCTCAGCAGACTGCTGGCTGTCACAAAGAAGGTCATGCTCTTTATCGTAAATGATGCGCCCTTGTTTGATGAGGCTGGTAACCAATGACTTGATAGACTGCTCATGTCGGGAGAAAAGTTGTAAAACCTGGTCATACTTCAGAGTATGGTAAGTGGTAATGAACCGTAAGAGCTTGGCTCCCTCTCCTTGATAGATTTCGTTCCTTGTTTTCATGATTGACTCCCTTCTATATATAATAGGAAACTTTATACGTATGGCTGTACGTACAGAATACATTTGGTATTGTAAGTATAGTGTACGTACATAGTACATATGACCTGCTGTCAGCGATTGAATTTACAGGTACAAAAAAAGCACCATCTATGGGTGCTGGAAATAAGGAAAACTATAAGCAATACCTATTGTAGCATGGGTAAATTTACGCTTCAATCGCAGAAGCAGGTCATTTCTGTGCCATTTTATGAGCGATGCTATTCCGGAAAGAACTTGTTGAGCGTATCCAGTGTTTCTTTTGCAGTAAATCCCCAAAGAATGGTACTGAGTGCTTCAATCGCAGCCCTGCGTTTCCGGTAATAGGTGCGGTAGGAAATATTGGTGATGTGGTGAGCCAGCTTATCCAATATCTCATCTGTATTTTTCATTTCCTGTGGAGAGAGAAAAGCGTAGTAGAGAATCCAGTAATACTGTTCTCCATGCTTGTGATTGTTCCGGAGGAGATCGATGGATGATTCCAAAAGCTTCAGCATCTGGTTGCTTCTGGCAATACTTTTTGCCCGTTGTTCGATGTCACTTCCGGTAAGATCAGCACCGGCTGCATAGATGGAGTCCAGAAATTTGTCGATGTCATTGTCATACTGGAGCTTAAATTGGTGTTCCATCTGGTGTACGACTACCTTCAGGCTGTAGGTTGCATCCCGGTATCTGCGTAAAAACTGGTAGGTGTCATGGAAACGTGGATCTTCTTCCGGGGAAGGAAACCCCTGTGTGTTACGGTTTGCCATGCCTATTCACCTCCCTTCAGGGCAGTGTGGGCTGCCATGGCAGGCTTCTTTTGGACAGACTCGTCCCCTGGACTTATGGACAGTTCGAAGCGGTAAGCAGCGTTCCCGTAGGGGCAGATAATATTTAGAGTATATTGATTTAATATATCTTTGCAGGCTGATAAGGGAGATAATATATAGCGGGTTTTGGAACAGTGGCAGCATGGAATCCCTTGTGAATCCAATAGCTCTGCGACTTTTTGCACGATATATTTCATATGCGAATCCGGAACGCAGGAATCATTTTTTGAAACGGTAATTTGTGTATCCATGACAGTTTCTGAAACTGTGGCGGAACCAGATTCTTCCACAGTAATTTCTTCAGGTATATGGATTGGCAGTTGCATCTTCATGGCGATTTCCTCCTTGTCAATCATTACATCGCTGATGTTGAACATTACGGACAGGTAATTGTTGAGATAAATTACGCTTCCGTGTTTTCCTGTAAATGAGATGAGTGTGATGTATTCTTTTTCCTCCAGTTTCTTCAGAAGTCGGGAGACCGATGCCTTTGACAGTCCCCAACGGTCGCCCAGTGAATGAAAACTGGTAAGGGGATTGCCAGTATTGTTCCGGTAATATACAACCGGACCGGAATCCGAACCCTGTACGGTGGCATCGTTGTAGACAGCATGAATCCAAAGATCTAAAAGAATATCCATCTCCGAGCATTTCCCTATGCCAATTAGTTCGTGAACTTTGGCAATCGGGAAAAAGAAAAACCCTGTATCTTTTTTACAGGGATAGTTATATTCCAATATGGTGTTGTCTTTAGGCCAGTCGGTTATTTTGAATTTGACCAGCTTGTTTTTGCCAAGGAGAGAATAGGTAATATAATTCTGTTCTTCAAAAAACTTGAGGATAGATAATACCTGATGCTGGAAGCGGCAGCGGAACCAATTCTGAAGATCTGTGACGGAGCAGATCCATTCTCCGGGACCGACTGTGTAGGTGATGTGTTCCATCCGGCGATAGGATGTCCGATAATTTGCATAGGAGCATAAAACCAGATAGTAAAAAAGAAAAGAGCCTCCGGTGGTTCGGATGCTCTTCGTTGTGATTAGTGTTTGTATGAAGTCACGGTAAATGCGACAGCGTGGAAATTCCACGATTTGTTTGAGTTCTAATTGGTAATTCATATTGATAATTCCTTTCGTATAACACAGTTTTTATTTAGGTATCAAGTTAGAAGCTATCTAAAATTATCGGAGAATAGAGATAGGCTTCATTGCATTTTTATTGCATTTTAAAAATTTCTTTTATTTGTTTATAGCGCTTCAAATTGTTCCAAAACGCCTAAAATTCAGCAATCTTTGTTAATACCCCGTACTGTCAGTCTGGAGTTTGAATAATCCACACAACCACAAGAAACCAGTATTTATGCGGGTTGCAAGCAAATTTGCTTAGTGATTGGCAACAAAATGGCAACATTTTGTGATTATTCAAGAGATAGAAATTTTATTTCATAACGTATATAAAGAAACCTTACTGATTTTCAGAAGTAAAAAACTGAATATCGGTAAGGTTTTTCTATTCTCTTCTTTTATTTTTCTTTTTTAGTCAATTCTTTTACGAGGTAATCACTCAGCTCCTGAGATGGTACCTTGGCACGTTTCTGGTAAGTATCCAGTTCCGGGTACTTATATCTCCATTCATCATATTCTTCCTTGCTGATTTCATCGTTTTCCAGTTTGTCAGATTGTTCCATCCATGCACGAAACATTTCATCGACAGATGAGCCGGGAGCAGATATGGAAGAGTCAAGGCAGAGATGAGGTTGTCCATCTACATTTTTTACCTTCAGACCATACATATCTTCCAGTGCAAATAGTGTATGCATCAGACCTATGTGAGTATCAATATCTGGAACTGTTAAGGCATGAGTATTGATATCAAAGATCTGAGACATTTGTTTTACAAGATCAATCTTAGGAACTCTGGCTTCAGATTCATACTGAGCCATGCGGACATCTGAGGTTTTTCCCATGAATCCCAGTTGTTCTCCGAGTTGCTTTTGTGTCATGCCTTTGCGGTTGCGAAAAAATTTGATACGTTGTCCGATTGCCATTCTTGTTTGCCTCCTTATAGTGGTCATTCGTGTTGCCGTAATTAATTGTGATAGAAAATAAAACAATTCTGTTTAGGTTCAGTATAGCATGAGCAATTTTGGATAGCAAGAAGAACTTAAACAAAAAAATTTAATGTCCTCATAAAATCGCTTGACTTAAATTAAAATGTTTAGTATCATGCAAATGTAGTAACTTAAACAAAATGCGTTAAGATAGAAAGGAGAGATGAGATGTGACGAACAGAACTTTTATGACAGTAGAAGAAGTTGCAGCGGAACTGGGAGTTTCCAAGTCTTATGCTTATAAGATTGTCAAACAGTTAAATGATGAATTACAGAAGCTGGGTTATCTTACGGTAGCTGGCAGAGTAAACACCAATTATTTCCGCAAAAAAGTATGTTACAGCGAAGTGTAAGAGAGAGGAGAATTTGTATGAGTATTTACAAAGATAATGTCACTGGGAAGTGGCGAGTGGTTTATCGGTATACCGACTGGACAGGGAAAACGAAACAGACTTCAAAACGAGGATTTCCTACGAAGCGAGAAGCGCAGATGTGGGAACACGAACAAATGTTAAAGCATGATGCAAAACTGGATATGACTTTCGCAAGTTTTTATGAAATCTATGTAGAAGATAAAAAGGAACGAATTCGGGATAACACATGGGGAACTAAGAATAATATTGCCAGAACAAAAATTCTTCCATACTTTGGGGAGAGAAAGATTGCAGAAATTGAACCAAAAGATGTGATTGCATGGCAGAATCATTTGCTTGCATTTAAGAGAGCGAATGGAAAAGGGTATTCTGCTTCATATCTGCGGAAAATCCACAGCCAGTTAAGTGCCATTTTCAATCATGCGGTTGATTTTTATCATTTGCCTTCTAATCCGGCACAGAAAGCTGGAAATATAGCAATAGAGGAATATAAGGAAATGTTGTTCTGGACGAAAGAAGAGTATTTGAAATTTGCAGATGTGATGATGGATAAACCAGTTTCTTACTACGCTTTTGAAATGCTTTACTGGTGTGGTATCCGTGAAGGAGAGTTGCTTGCCCTGACACCAGCGGATTTTGACTTTACAACGCATACACTACGAATTAACAAATCATATCAAAGATTAAACCGGGAAGATGTGATTACCCCACCAAAGACATTTAAAAGTAACAGATTTATCAAGATGCCACAATTTATATGTGATGAGATGCAGGATTATATGGGAATGCTTTACGGTCTGAAGGAAGACGAAAGAATTTTCAAAATTTCCAAATCGTATCTGCATCATGAAATGAACAGAGGATCAAAAGTGTCTGGGGTAAAGCGAATTCGTGTGCATGATTTGCGACATTCCCATGTATCGTTATTGATCAATATGGGATTTACGGTATTAGCAATTGCAGACCGAATGGGACATGAGAGCATTGATATCACTTACCGATATGCGCATCTGTTTCCAAGTGAGCAGACACAGATGGCAGAACAGTTGGATATTGAAAGGATGGAAAAATTAAATGGAGAAAAATCTGGACAGTAAAGGAAGATGGAGAAACAAAATCGTAGCATTCCGGGTATCCCCGGAAGAGGCAGAGCAAATTGATGCATGTGTCCGATTGTCAGGACTTAGCAAGCAGGACTATATCACAAAACGATTAACTGATCGAGAAATTGTGGTACAAGGAAATCCAAGAGTGTATAAAGCATTGCGAAATCAGATGGCAGAGATTTATGAAGAATTGAAGCGTCTGGAAAAATGCAGTGAGGAAAACGAAGAGTTGCTGAGTACCCTGAGATTGGTCGCAGAGACATTGTATGGATTGAAAGGGGAAAATGAATGACAGCAAAAGAAAAAATGACTGCTCCGATTGCATCTGTTGGCACAGATGTGGAACAGCCATCAAGTAATAGATTAACCAACCAAAGTATAGCAGATTTGCCCGGTAAGGGCAATCTGCAAGCCACAAATAATGCGGAAAATACAGCAAAATCAGCAAATAAAAAGAATCCAGATGATCTGGAAACAGTTTCTATGATGGAATTATACGATACCGCATATCCACCAAAACTGCCAATTGTAGATAGACTTCTGTATAACGGAACTTACCTGTTTGTCGGTTCACCGAAAATTGGAAAATCATTCTTTATGGCACAGATCGGGTATCACATCAGTAAGGGACTTCCATTGTGGGGCTTTTCAGTCAGACAGGGAACGGTTCTGTATCTGGCGTTGGAAGATGATTATGCAAGGTTGCAAAAGCGGTTATCACAGATGTTTGGAATGGAAGGCAGTGAGAATTTCTATTTCGCTACAAAATCTAAATCGCTCAATGACGGACTGGAAAGACAGCTTGTAACATTTGTGACGGAGCATAAAGATGCAAGACTGATTATCATTGATACTCTTCAGAAGGTTCGAGAGGTCGGTGGAGATAAATTCAGTTATGCCAGCGATTACGAGATTGTAACAAAGCTGAAAGCATTCAGTGATAAATATGGCATCTGTTTTCTGGTTGTGCATCATACAAGGAAAATGGAATCTTCTGATAGTTTTGATATGATTTCTGGCACGAATGGATTGCTTGGAGCTGCGGATGGAGCATTCGTCATGCAGAAAGAAAAACGGACAGATAATAAGGCAGTTCTGGAAGTGGCAGGGCGAGACCAGCAGGATCAGAAATTGTGGCTGAACTTTAACCGTGAGAGATGTGTCTGAGAACTTACCAAGACAGAGACAGAACTTTGGAAAGAACCAGAAGATCCAGTGTTGGAAAAAATCAAAGAACTTGTAACAGAAACTACGCCAGAGTGGGCAGGAACAGCAACAGAGCTTGTGGAAGTATTGCAGGTGGAAATGCAGCCGAACGCATTATCACGAAAATTAAATGTCAGCCTGGAACGATTGATTCTGGAATATGGAATCCAGTATAAAGCGGAGCGGGGACATGATGGAAGAAAGATCAGATTAGCCTTTGTTGGAAAACAAGCGTGACGGTATGTGACGGTTGTGACGGTATTTTATATAGCGTGACGGTAGCGAAAATATCGTCACTATCGTCACGGAAAGAAAATTACAGGTACAGATACCAAAAGATTTATTACTGGCATTGTTCCAGTATCATCTTGCCGGGAACGAGGAATATCTGCCGGAGATAGAAAAAGCATTGATGGAAAAATTAGACAGTATGGTAAAACGTCAGTTATATACAACATTCAAAACAGCACCAACCGAGGAAGAACGGGAAAAGGCAAGACAAGAGTATTTGGATAAGTGTGGAATGCATGAGAACTTTCGTTGGTAAAGATTCTGCTTGATGACCTTATGACAGGAGCGTGCCACGCACCTGTAAATAGCAGACAAAGAGAAGGTTTGTAAGGTGTAGCCGGTAGTTGATTGGCGAAGAAAAAACTTTTCAAAAGGGGGCCCTGATTCAGGGCGTCCCTGCGGAAATGATAAATGAAGGGAGAATGACACCATGAGAGAAGGAAGATTAGGTTACAACAGTTATAACAAAAGATATGGATTATTGTCATCAGACTTATGGATTGATCCAGGATTTCACTGTGGAGAATGTCTGGAAGTTCTAGTTGATGATCAGTGGGTAAAGACACGAATGGAAATGAATCTGGCGAGAGAATGGTATTTGGTTGGAACACCGTATTGTGGAGATCTGGAGTATGTACGGGCAAGGATACGGGAATAAAGCAGACAGGAAGAGTAATAGTCGGTTTGTTGTTAGTGAAAAAAACAAGCCCGGATACGGGCAGAAAAAGAGAGCGGATACGCCCAAAATGAAAAGCGAAAGCCAAGTTGTGGTAGATGTAAGAAGCATCTCACAAAGCCCTCGGCGTTTGAGAGCGAAATACACCCATCGCACAAATCAAAGATTTGTACTCAGGATATTTCGCCCTGCCGGGAGCTGTTCTGCCGACAGGCGGATAGTTCGTAAACGGATGCCGGTGCATCCACTCACAAATGATATGGCAGAATTTATTTTGCCGAAGACAAGGAGGAAGTGCCTATCGGAAGAAATTCATTTATTCAAATGACAAAACTAAGCAATGTAAAAGGCAGGATCACTTATATATCCAGTCACGCAAAACAGGAAAATCTTTATGCAGTTTATGAAACCACAGAACGGAAATTTTGGCGGGAACTTGCAAAATGTAATCAGGAAGAATTTGTAAAAAGCGGGACAGAAGGAAAATGTATTGAGGCAAGAGAATTGATTATTGCTTTGCCAGAGAGTTTTACAGAATATCAGCCAGACAGATTGTTGCAACTTTTTACAAATCATTTTAAACAGAATTATGGAACAGAGTGTATTGCTGCTTTGCACCACAATAAAAGAAAGACTAATTATCACATTCATTTGATATTTGCAGAACGGAAGCTACTGGATGAACCAATCATTAAGATTGCCAGTAGAAATATGTTTTATGATGAACATGGAAAACATGTCCGAACCAAGAAAGAGATATTAGGAGAAGATGGTGGGATCCGAGAACGCTGCAGTATTGTGAAGAAAGGAGAAGTCTATGAGAAGAAGCTGTTTACTGCGAAAGATGAACGCTTCAAGTGCAATTCATTTCTGGATGAGGTAAAGCATTCTTATACAGATTTAATCAATATTTATGTGCAGGACGAGAAACAGAAACTACAGGTATTTGAGCGTGGCAGAGTTTATCTTGCAACAAAGAAAATCGGAAAAAATAATCCGAAGGCACAGGAAATAGAAGCAGATAACCAAAAACGCCGGGAATGGAACAGAGCTGTTGATATGGCATTGATTAGTGGAGTGCCGGAACCGAAGATAATGGAAGTGAAGCGAAAAGAAATCACGGAACCAATCATGGAATCAATTGCCCGGCGTGGAAACAGACCACGATTATTTTTCAGAGTTGTAACAGTGGCTGTTGAGGCATTGGAGTTTTTGATAGCAAGTGTGCTTTTTAAAAAACCCAGGGAAGTGCCAAAACAGACAGAGCAAACGGAAGCAGAACACCCAGAGCATGTTGCTGAAAATAGCATGGAAGCAGTCAAGACAACAAAAGAAGAAAAGGCAGAACCGGAACAACCTAAAATGACGAGGCTTGCATCAAAGTATCCGAAACTATTTAAAGTGAATCAAGAACTGGAAGATCAAAACGATGCAATTCAACAGAAACCAAAACAGCTTTCTGCAAAGAAGAAAGAACTGTCAGAGGTCACGGGATGGTTTAAAGGGAGAAAGAAAAAAGAATTGCAGAAAGAAATTGATGAACTGAAAAGCCAGATCAGAGATATGAAAGATTACCTTCCAAGGATTGTGCAGAAGATCGGTTATAGAAGTGTACAGGATTTTTTAAAAGATTTTAAGGCTTCTCAAACTGAGTATAGCGAGTATCGAACTGCAATAGCAAAATGGAAGAAAGAAACTGGCAAAGAGCCAGTAGCACATGGTATTAGGGCGAAGCTGGCAGAAAAGAAACAAGAAATACAGAATGAACAGAAAAATAAACAGCATACCCGTAGTCAGAACAAAGATCGGGGAGCAAGATAGGAGGACAATCATGGAGAAACACATTATGGGAGAAAATGGAATCAGTTATACTTTAGGAGAGGACGGTCTGTATTATCCAGACCTGTACCTCCCGGAAGAGACAGAGTATCCGATTGGAAAGTATGGAATGCTGAGAAAGTCATATTTGCAGGAGCATCGGAAAGGATTATATCTGGAGTTGGTGCTTGCAGGGAAGTTAAATGAGCACTTGCATCTGATTGATGAGGAGTGTAATCAGATGATGGACAGACTGGTGGAGCAGATGAAAGAAAAGCAGGGAGTAACAGAAGAATTGAAGATGCAGGATCAGATGGCATGGGTTGGGAAAATGAATAATATCCGGGCATGTGCGGAGGAGATTGTGATTCATGAGATTATAATCAATTAGATTTAAAGAGATAGCACTTAATTCAGAAATATAAAAAAATAGATATTATATCTATAAAAATAGATATAGTATCTATTTTTATGGACGCATTGTTGACGGAGGAAAGAAATAATGTTATACTAAACAGAACGTATATTCGAAAGATAAAGAGAGAGGTAAAAGATGGCAATTTCATATAACGGACTGTGGAAAATTCTAATTGATAATGGAATGAAAAAAGGGGATTTAAAACGAAGAACAGGGATTAGCAGTGGAACAATTGCTAAAATGACAAATGGGGAAGCAGTAACTTTGACAGTTTTAGAAAAGATATGTAATGAATTTAATTGTGATATTGGTGATTTGGTTGAAATTGACACTTTTAAAGAGAAAAAAGTAGGGGAGGAAAAGGATGGAAAACGATAGATTACTTAAACTTGTAGAAGCTTATCAGAAACACTTTAAACAATACAACAGACCAGATTACAATGAGACAGAAGTTCGTAATGATTTTGTGAATCCATTTTTTGAAATATTAGGATGGGATGTGCAAAACAAAAAGAATTTGCCGCAACATTTAAGAGAAGTAAAACATGAAGCATCGGTTTTTGTAGAAGAAAATGGTAAACAAGTAAAAAAGAAGCCTGATTATGAATTTCATGTGGGATCTACACCATACTTTTTTTTAGAAACTAAAAAACCTAATGTAGATATTATGGCAAGTAAAGAAGCGGCATTTCAAACTAGACGATATGGTTGGAATGGAAATCTTGAAATATCTGTATTATCGAATTTTACGGATTTGGTTATCTATGATACATCAGTAAGACCGAATGAGAATGATAAACCTTCAGTTGCGCAAGTTGCTCATTTCCATTTTACAGAATATGTAGATAAATTTGATGAGATATCTAGATTGGTTTCATATGAGACTGTAATTTCAGGAGCCTTTGAAAAAACCTTTGAAAATATATCTAGTTCATTAAAGAAAGAACCATTTGATAAATATTTTTTATCACAAATAAAAGAATGGAGATTGGTATTAAGCGAGGATATTGTTAAAAATAATTCTACGATTAATCAGGAAACATTAAACATTTTTGTTCAGAAATTGATTAACCGAATTGTATTTTTGAGAATATGTGAAGATAGGGAATTAGAAAAATATGAAAGCCTTAAAAATATAGGTACATATGCAGAGCTGAAAAAGGTATTTACAGCGGCAGATAAAAAGTATGATTCTGGTTTATTTGAACTGATTGATGGGGAACAATTTGAAATATCTGATAGTATACTTGTGGATATTTTTAAAGAATTGTATTATCCAAATAGTTGCTACGAGTTTAGCATAGTTGATCCATTTATTATCGGTCAAATTTATGAATTATTTTTGGAAGAAGAAATAGTAATTAAAGATGGAATTGTGGTTGCAGAAAGAAAACCAGAGATTGTGGATTCTCAGGGCGTAGTAAATACGCCTAAAAATATTGCAGATATTATTGTGAAAACCACATTGACACCATTATTTTCTGATGAAAAATTTACGGAATGGGATAGCTATAGAATAGCAGATATTTGCTGTGGTTCCGGAAACTTTTTGCTTTCTGCATATGAATTTATTATAAATCGTTATATTGAATATTATATGAAAAATTGTTTAGATATGGCGATACAAAAAGGATTACTTATTAGTGATGTAGGAAATAACTTTAAGTTGTCATATGAAAAAAAGAGAGAGATTTTACAGAATAATATATGGGGAGTAGATATTGATATTTTGGCGGTAGAAGTTGCTAAGTTTAGTTTGCTTATAAAACTTATAGAAGATAGCTCTCTATATGAAATGGAAAGTTTTGTAAAAAACAATAACTGTCGGATTTTACCTAGTTTAGATAACAATATTAAAAATGGCAATAGTCTTGTAGACGAAAAATACATAGAGTTTAACTCTAATATATTGAATGATCCGGAAATGGTTGAAAAAATTAAAATATTCAATTGGGAAAACGAATTTGAAGGAGAAAAATTCGATGCAATTGTAGGAAATCCTCCATATATTCGGGTTCAGAATATGGTGCATTTTTCTGAAAATGAATATGAATATTATAAATCTGAAGTTTCAAAATATGAAACGGCAAAATCAGATTTATTGGATAAATATTTTTTATTTATGGAAAAAGGACTGCAATTATTGAAACCAAAAGGGAAAATGGGATATATTATTCCGCATAAATTTATGCTTATCAAGTCTGGTGCTTCTTTACGAAAATTGTTATCAGAGAAAAAATGTGTTAAACAAATAATTCACTTTGGAACAGAACAGGTTTTTAAGGGAAGAAGTACGTATACGTGCTTATTATTTGTTGAAAAAAATGAGAGGAAGACATTTGAGATTGGTTTTGTTAAAGATATTAATAAATTTTATGCAACAGAATCAGCTGAAATGAAAGAATATCCTATCGAGTATCTTAGTGCAGCACCTTGGACTTTTTTATCCAATGAAATAGTGCGAACTTTGGAAAAGAAGAAAGGGAAATGTCAGTCGTTAGATTCATTAGCTGATATTTTTGTAGGTTTGCAAACAAGTGCAGATCCAATATATATTATTGAACCAAAATCAGAGGAAAAAGGGATTATAAAATTTATTGATTGCAACGGAAGAAAACAAGAAATTGAAGCTGCAATTACTAAACCGTGTATTTATGATATGCAATTAGAAAAATATGCAAAAATTGAGGAAAATAGAAGAATTATTTTTCCGTATTATCAGAAGGGAAAGAAACAGGTATTATATTCAATAGATGAAATGAAACAATTATTCCCTAAGACATTGAAATATTTTGAATCCTTTAAAGAAGAGCTGTGTAAGCGGAGCATCAATAACATGTCAGAGAATAATTGGTATCAATTTGGTAGAAGCCAAAGTTTAAAGAGATTTGTAAAAGGTGAACATTTAGTTTGGTCAGTTTTGGCAACTCAGGGAAATTATGTATATGATACTAGAACAATTTGTTTTACCGGTGGAGGAAATGGGCCATTCTATGGATTAGAAAAGAAAGAAGATACAAAAGAATCATTGTTTTACATTCAGGCAGTACTAAATTATTGGATGATAGAAATGGTTGTAAAGAGCAAAGCAAGTAAGTTTCGAGGTGACTATTATTCACATGGAAAACAATTTGTTGCGCAGTTACCAATCTATAGAATAAACTTTGATGATTCAAATGAAGTGAAAATCCATGATGCGATAGTCGATACGGTTAAGAACCTTATGGAATTAAAAAATAAGAGGGATCAACAACAGACAAAACCTCAAAAAGAAACATATAAGAGATTAATTCAAATAGAGGATAAGAAATTGGATGGGTTAATTTCAAAATTATATGGAGCTGAGAATTGTAGACGAGAGGATTTAGATGAAGAGTAAAAAAAGTTTTGATAAGCTGCGTGGGGGATATTATACCCCACAGGCTATTACGGAATTTATTTGTAAGTGGATAATAAATAAAAACACAAAAAAAATATTAGAACCCAGTTGTGGTGATGGGAATTTTTTAAAAGCTATAGTAGAAAGAATAGAAAATCTTAATTTAAATTTAGATATTACAACTGATATTACAGGAGTAGAATTATGTCTTGATGAAGCGAGAAAAGCAATGAAATATGGTACGAATGTAGAATGTCAAGATTTCTTTGCATTTTATAGAGATAAGGTTGCGGGAAAAAGTGATTATGATGCAATTGTGGGAAATCCACCATTTATCCGTTACCAAGATTTTGATGAAAAATCGAGAGAAATTGCGTTTTCCTATATGAAGGAAAATGGATTTCATCCGACGAAATTAACTAATATTTGGTTACCTTTTTTGGTCCTATCGTGTTTGGCATTAAGTGAAAATGGAAGATTAGGGATGGTCATTCCAGCAGAACTATTTCAAGTAAATTACGCAGGAGAAACGAGAGAATTTCTAGCACGATATTTTGACAGATTAACATTAATTACTTTTCAGAAATTAGTTTTTGAAGAGATTCAACAAGAAGTGATTTTGTTATTAGGAGAGAAAAAATCTGAGGATAAGGGAATTCAGGTAATTGAATTAAGTGATTTGGATGATTTAAAAGAGCTTGATCTTAATAATTTCTACAACTATGAAATAAAAGAACTTAATCATAGTACAGAAAAATGGATTAAATATTATTTGACAAACAAGGAAATAAAATTAATTAGGCGATTAAGAGAGTGTGAAAAGATACCGTTTACCACAGAGTTATTCGAAATAAATGTGGGATTAGTAAGCGGAGAAAATGCATTCTTTTTGTTGAACAGGAATACAGTTGATGAGTATCAACTTGCTAATTCGACTCGTATGGTTATTGGGAGAACAGAGCAATTAAAAGGTGTTATTTTGTCAGAACGTGATTTTAAGACATTGATTGAAAATGGGAAAAAAGTATATATGTTTATGCCTAAAAATTTGCCTTTTTCAGAACTTAGTAAAGCAGAACAAGAGTACATTAATTATGGTGTAGAACAAGGATATAATAAAGGATATAAATGCCGAATAAGAAAAAATTGGTATTGTGTTCCGCAATCTTGGGAGCCAGATGCCTTTATTTTAAGACAGGTTAATCGTTATCCGCGAATTATATTGAATCATGTAAAGGCTGTAAGCACAGATACAATTCATAAAGTACGTTTCTTAGATGGAGTTAATCCTGAGTTTGTAGCAGCAGCTTTTTTAAACTCTTTTACATTGGCATTGGCAGAAATAACAGGAAGAAGTTATGGTGGTGGAGTATTAACATTTGAACCAGGAGAAATACGTCAGTTAAAAATTCCGATGAAGAATGCAGAAAAGCTAGATGTTAATAAAATAGACAAACTAATTCGAGATGACAGGATTGACGAAGTATTGGATTATACAGATCAGATATTGCTGATAGAAGGCTTAGGATTAACAAAATATGAAGTTGGTACATTAAGAAATATATGGACAAAATTAAGTGAACGTCGGATTGGAAGAAAGGAAAAAAGAATTTCGTAATATTAAAAGTTGTAATGGGGGATGTTAAATGAACAAGCTTAATATAGAGTTGACAAATTGTTTTGGAATTGACTCATTAAATCATGAATTTGATTTTGGAAAAGGCAATACATTTTCTATATATGCAAGAAATGGTCTTATGAAGACATCATTTGCAAAAACTTTTCAATTAATTCAGCAAGGAAAAAAGGAAAATATTTCAGATGCTATATTTGGTGAGCCAGGATCAGCGATAGTGCAAATTGATGGGCAAGATATAGAAAAGAAACAGGTGTTTGTTGTAAAATCTTATGAGAGTTCTTACGAATCAGATATTTCTTCATTGTTGATAAAAGGAGATATTCAAACACAGTTAAAAGATGTTTTTAAAGTTCGCACAAAATTACTGAAAGCTTTGGAAAAGGATTCTGGACTTAAAATAAAAAGAACATCTCTGGGAAAAACTGTATACGAACTGGAACCAACAATTGTGAAAGATTTTGATTTTAATGAAAAAGATATTCTTTCTAATTTAATGGAACTTGCTTCCTATGAACCAGAAATAGAATGTAGTGATATTCCGTACTCCGTAATTTTTGATGATACAGTTTTGAAAAAAATTAAAGACACGAAATTTCAAGAAGGCATACGTGATTTTATTACTTCTTCAGATGAAATATATTCTTCATTTGAATATTTGGAAAAAGGAAATCTTACGTTGCCAAAACTTAAGGATTTGAAAAAATCTTTAGTAAAAGATGCTTTTTTTGTTAAACAAAATAAAGTAATACTTTCTGGACAGGATGCTATTACTAATTCAGAAGCATTAGAACAGCACATATCAAATATTGAAACTAAAATTCAACAAACACCAGCATATAAAGCGATAGAAAATTTGCTTAATGATTCTAAGGGAATTGTATTGAAGGATATTATAGAAACTAATCCAGAAATTATAGGATTTCTTGCATTAGATAAGTTGCAGACATTGAAGAAATGTTTGTGGGGATCTTATATTAGACATAATAGTATATTGTTTGAAGAATTATGTGATAAGTATAATGACTTCTCAGAAGCGATAGATGCACTTGAAATTGACGATACGCCATGGAAAAAGGCATTAGACATATTTAATCAACGTTTTACGGTTCCGTTTATGATGAACGTTGTTAATTTGAAAGGTGCTATTATAGGAGAAAGTGTACCACAAGTTGAATTTTCGTTTAAAAAAGGAGATACTGTAAAAACAATTGATAGAAGTAAGCTTGAAAAATTAGATACGCTCAGTCAAGGGGAGAAAAGGGCACTTTATTTACTGAACATTATTTTTGATATTGAGCAGATAAAAAATACAGGGGAAGAAACATTACTTGTTATTGATGATATTGCAGATTCATTTGATTACAAAAATAAATATGCAATTATAGAGTATTTATATGAACTAGCTCAAGTATCGAATATTTATATGTTGATTTTAACCCATAATTTTGATTTTTATCGTACAGTTGCAAGTAGATTATCGGTTAATAGAAGTAATCGTCTCATTGCAGATTATTCTAATGATGTATTGAAATTAGAAGTAGAATATTATCAGGACAAACCATTCAAAAATTGGAAAAATAATCCTAAAGAAAAAGATATTTTTGCGTTACTACCATTTGTAAGGAATTTGATAGAATATGGTGTAGATCAAAATATTTCACATACAGGAGAGGATTTCTTATTCTTAACTTCTTTATTACATGAAAAACAAGATTCTCGGAGAATTACTTTTGGAGATATTGAACCGTTATATAAACATTACGCAGGAGTAACACAATTTGATGCATCGGTTGGAACTGATGTCGTAGTTTTAAGCAAGTTATATTCAGTATGTGACGATATTACAACATCTGACACTAAATTGGAAAATAAAATAGTATTATCTATTGGTATACGACATAAAGCGGAAGAGTATATAATTCAACAGATTCATAATTATACAGGCCAGCTATCATGGAGAAAAAATAAACAAAATTATAGAGGAACAAATGTGGAATTTATGAATTTTGTGCAGAATAATGGGAATCAAACTCGAGAACTTTTTAATGGATACAAACAATTTGGAGATGCTGATAAAATTAAAATACTAAATGAAGTAAATATAATGACACCAGAACATATTCACGTAAATTCATTTATGTATGAACCGATATTGGATATGGATATTGTTGAATTACATAGATTATATCACACAATAAAAAATTTGATATAAAACACTTTTGAAGAAAGGCGGTGTAAAATATATATTTGTATGATATAATTATCCATTATTGAATGGAGATGAATCACATGGCAAAGTTACAGCCAATTTCTAATATTACATTTTCGCAAAATTTACTTCAGCCATGGGGGAAGACTTGGCTTGATACTGTTTCGTCAACTGTTGGCAAGGCTAAAAATGCTAATTGTTTTGATAGAAAGCAGGCTATGGACTTTGGAAAGGCTCTTGATCCAATTGTGGGGGATGCTATTGCACAGATGCTTGGTGGCATTCCAGTGAAAGCACCATTAAGTCAAAATGCCTTATTACCGCCTGTTGCAGATTGTGTTGAGGTCGGTGATACAAGAATTATAGGCGGAGTACGTCCACAGAATTTTGATATGGCATATAGACCGGATGGGGTTCGGATTGCATATGATAGTAAAACTCTAAATGATGCGAAGAGTATAAAAAAGAATTGGCAAAATATGATTAATGATATTGCGGCTGAGGCTACAACATTACATACGCGTTTTAGATATGCGTTGGCTTTATTTTTAGTTGTTATTCCGGAACAAGCTTTAAATGACAGTCAGGCAGAAGGAATTATTCATACATTAGAGAGAATGAATGAACGTTTTGGTGTTGATGAAGAGAATCATAAGGCTGAATCAATTGCTCTTGTAGTGTGGGATGCCGTGACTGGAAGAATTAGTAACACTATACCAGATATAGACTCAAGCTTACGAATTGAAAAGTATGCGCAACGAATTGAAGAGGTTTATACGTCTAGATATAAAGGATTACCGCCACATAATTAAATACATGAAAAGTATTTATTTTGTAAATAATATAAATGGATAAGTTAGATTTATGGTTCCTTATTCAGATTTATCTGGATACATTACTTGTGGAGAAACCGTAGAAATAAATTCACTGGATGCAAGAATATGGCTTGAAATAGTACTAGAAGATGTAGAGAATTATGAGCAGGATAGTTTTGAAGATTATTCAGGACAGTTAAAACTAAGCTTTCGAAAAAAGTGTAGGGATGATGAAAATGAATTTATAGTCCATAAAAAATAAAATTGTACTATTTAATAGTGGAGGGATAACGCTGATTGTCAAGGTAGTTGTCAGTAAAAATTTATATTTTTTGTTCGTGCAGGTTATCAGATATTGTTCTGTACCTGACGTGAGTATCAATAAATGATCTAATTTATTGGCAATCACGTCAGGCACAGAACCCTGCTTGAGCGCTAGCATTTTGAATGAATTGATTTTTATGATACAGCAGTCTTTTCAGCTTCTGTTTCAAGCTGCTCCGGCATCTTATCCGGATTCAGATACACTGTATCTGGAAGACTCCAGTCACGGGTTGCACGTCCATTCCAACGTTCTGGATGCTCTGCTTTGGCAGCTTCGTAGACCTCTTTGCGTTTGGCCAGTATCTTATCAGACAAGCCGCTGCGGCGCTGGTATGGAGTAAGAAACTTCAACCCACTGTGATGGTGATCGTGGTTATACCACTTTACAAACAGGCTGACCCATTCCCGTGCCTCTTCCAGTGTTCCAAATCCTTTGGGCTGATAATTCGGACGATACTTCAGCGTTTTGAATAGGCTTTCGGCGTATGGATTATCATTGCTCACACGCGGTCTGCTGTTTGAAGGGGTGATTCCAAGCTGATACAGTGTCGCCAGCATTGTTGCCCCTTTCATGGGTGAGCCGTTATCAGAATGTAACACTAACGGTTCTGTAGTGAGCCGGCCTTGTTTCAGACAGATCCTTTTGATCAAGCTGCTGGCACAGTCTGCACTTTCTTCTTCGTAGACTTCCCAGCCAACGATACTACGGTCATAAAGGTCTGAAAAAAGGTACAGGTAATAAAACATCCCTTTATGTGGTCCATTCAGATAAGTGATATCCCACATATACACCTGATTCGGAGCTGTTGCGCTGTATGTAGATGGACGGTTGTGTTTTGGTGCTTCGCTGCGTCCACGATGATTTAACATTTTTTCTTCCCGCAATACACGGTAAAAGGTTGATTCAGAGGCAACATAAATCCCCTCATCGGCTAATGCAGGAACGATCTCACATGGTGCCATGCTTGCGTATTCTGGCCTGTTACAGATACTTATGATCTCCCGGCGTATCTCTGCCGATATCTTATTTGCAGGATCCGAGTGATCTGCTGAAGGACGTCCATCCCCATAGGAATCCGTATCTGTCTTTCGTTTTTTCCAACGGTAGAAAGTCCGTTCCGTGATCCCGAGACGGTCACATGCCTTTTTGCAGGTAGCCCCCGATGCAATGGCCTCATCGATCAGCAGTACAGCAGTTTCGCGGTCTGGGGCGCTGATCATTCGTCCTCTGGATCCCCCCAGATCGCATTTGCTTTTTTTGACAGTACAAGTAAAGCTGCCGCTTCCGCAAGAGCTTTTTCCTTGCGCTGTAATTCTTTTTCAAGTTTTCTGCGTTCTTTTTCAGAATCCTTGAGTTCACGGTTAAGCCGGGAAGCTTCCTTCGCGATACCGCCATTTGCATTCATGCAGGCATCTTTCCAGGCTTTGATCTGTTCAATATAAAGTCCTTTTTTACGGGCATACTCAGCAAGTTCCGTCTCATTCATGCTTGCTGTTTCAACGACAACTAAAAATTTGTCCTGTGTGCTCCAGTCGTCAGGGACAGCATCTGTACCAGGAGCGGCATAACCTTCCTTTCTGGCTTTATCCCGCCAGTTACGAAGTGTCTGTTCAGAGATACCTTCTTCCCTGGAAATCTTGGTAATGGATTCATTGTTTGGTGGAAGCATCCTTCTAAGGAGTGCATCCTTTAATTCTGGACTATAGTTCATAGTGAAAGCTCCTTCCTGTGATGGCTCTATACTACCACAAAAGTAATTATCTTTCACTGACAACTATCCTAACACACAGGGTTTTGCTTTATCCTTGATTGAACATATTATGATAATACTCGACGATATTCTAATATTATATCGCATTTAATTGTGATAATATTATATTAAGCAATAAATCCAAAGTCAAGATGGGAGGTGGAGCAAGAATGTTTTTTCAGTATGGCGAAAAAGAGATTATATATCTAAAACAAAAAGATAAACGCCTTGCAGAAGTGATTGATAAAATCGGGAAAATCGAGCGTGAAGTGGACAGCGATTTGTTTTCTTCGGTTGTTCATCACATTATCGGTCAGCAGATTTCTACAAAGGCGCAGGCAACAATCTGGCAGAGAATGCAGGATAATCTTGGCGTAGTGAATGCCGATACCGTTCTTGCCGCCGGGATCAATCATTTACAGTCTTTTGGAATGACTTTTAAAAAAGCCGAGTATATCACAGACTTCGCTGTAAAAGTACAAAACGGGGCGTTTGATTTGGAGGGGATTTGGGACAAAACGGACGATGAGGCAATAGAGGAATTGTCGTCACTGAAAGGTATCGGTGTGTGGACTGCCGAAATGATTTTGCTTTTTTGTATGCAGCGCCCTAATGTATTCAGCTACGGTGATTTAGCTGTCTTGCGTGGTATGCGGATGGTATATCATCATCGGAAAATAGACCGTAAATTGTTTGAAAAATATCGCAGGCGGTTAAGCCCTTATTGCAGTGTGGCAAGCTTGTACTTTTGGGTGGTAGCCGGCGGTGCGATACCTGAAATGAAAGATTACGCTCCCAAAAAGGAGAACAAGAAAAATGAACGAGCAAGAGAAATTGCAAGCAATTCAAAACAGGAATAGTTCGTATGACGGTAAATTTATTTTTGGTGTGAAAACAACAAAAATTATATGCCGACCGGGCTGCCCTGCAAGATTACCGCTTGAAAAAAATATCGTATTTTTTGGCACAATGGAAGAAGCAATAGAAAAAGGCTATCGTCCTTGTAAAAGATGTAAGCCGAAATTGGTTAATCAATCACAGGAGGGAAAATAAATGGGCAACACTATCGTATTATTTGAAGTGACCGTAAAAAACGGGAGAATGGATGATTATTTGAAAATGGTAGGTTCACTGAAGGAGAGCCTTGCAAATGCAGAGGGATTTATCAGAGCAGAGCGTTTTTCTTCTCTTGCCACGGAGGGAAAACTGCTCAGTATGTCCGTATGGGAAAATGAAGAATGTGTTTCAAAATGGCGGAACTTTGCCGCACACCGTATGGCGCAAGAACACGGGAGAATGAATGATTTTGCAGACTACAAGATCACGGTTGTAACGCCAGTCCGTAGCTATACAATGATGAATAGAACAGAGGCACCTGCGGACTCCAATGAATATTTGGAGGTGTAAACTTATGACCTATACATATCACTATGACTCGCCTTTAGGCGGTATCACACTTTCGAGCAACGGAACAGAGCTGACAGGGCTTTGGTTTGACGGGCAAAAATATTTTGGAGACACGCTCCCAAAAGAATATGAAGAAAAGCCTTTGCCGATATTTGAGCAGTCTGTTCACTGGCTGGATATTTATTTCAGCGGCAAAGCACCTGATTTCACACCGTCGCTGTGTATGCAGACAACGCCTTTCCGTAAATCCGTATGGGAAATTATGCTGACTATTCCATTTGGAAAGACAATGACTTACGGTGAAATTGCGGATAGAATAGCAAAGCAAAAAGGACTTTCAAAAATGTCCGCACAGGCTGTCGGCGGTGCGGTGGGGCATAATTCCATTTCCCTCATAATTCCCTGTCATCGTGTTGTCGGTACAAATGGGAGCCTGACAGGATATGCAGGCGGCATTGAGAAAAAAGTACAACTGCTCACATTAGAGAAAACGGATATGTCCTTATTTTTCGTACCGAAGAAAGGAACAGCCTTATGATTTCAGCCAATGCAAAAACAATCCAAAAATCCTTTACTGAGCAGGCGCAGAACTTTGAAACAAAATCAATGAACTTTACAAAGCAGGAATACTTGGAACATATGATTTCGTGTGTCAAGCCTCAAAAAACAGATACCGTTTTAGAGGTGGCGGCAGGAACTTGTATCTGCGGGCGTTCTCTTGCCCCATGTGTAAAAAATGTGACCTGCCTTGATATGACAACCGCTATGCTTGCTGTTGGAAAAGCTGAAGCCGCAAAACAAAGGCTTTTGAATATGGATTTTGTGCAGGGCGACGCCGAGAAATTGTCATTTTCAGATAACAGCTTTGACATTGTAATCTCCCGTCTTGCTTTTCACCATTTTCCAAATCCAAAACGCTGTTTTTCAGAAATGGTACGGGTATTGAAAACAGGCGGTAAACTGGTTGTCATGGATATGGAGGCAGCCGAAGAAACATTGCGCAATACAGAAGATGAAATAGAAACCCTGCGTGATCCCTCACATATGCGTAATTTGAGCAAGGAAGAATTTACAGAAATGTTCCAAGATAGTCGCTTGCCTATTACAACGATGGATTGCACGGAACTTCCTGTTTCATTATCTGCTTGGCTCGCTCTTACTAATACACCTGCCCAAATAGCCGCAGACATATCCAAATGGCTTATGGATGAAATAAATGGCAGTGGATTAACAGGCTTTAATCCTTATGAAAAAAATGGGAAAATCTATTTTAATCAGCGCTGGCTTATGATGATCGGGAAAAAGCTTTGATGGATTGTTGCGCTTTCAAACACAAAATAGAGGGTAAGGTACAAACCTTCCCCCTCAAAGTTTATCCCTTAAAAACGGCTTACAATCAGGCTTTCGGGGCCTCTATTTTTCGATGCTTAAGAGTGAATAGAATAGAAAATTATCTATAGGCACCAAATGATTTAGTTTATAATAATTGTCAGGACAGTGCTTGATTCTCCAAGCAAAATCGCTTATAATTTGAGCTGGAACATATTGCTATTATCCGCAGTGACAGGGCGACTGTTATCAATCCCGATAACAAATTGATAACATTAGCCCATATGGGCAGGATAATATGGATATATCAAATAATCAAAAGTACCACGAATACGACAGAGAATAATCTCTAAACAAAATTGATTAGGATTCGTCGAGTTTGAATAATTGCAAATATCACAGGGCACACCCCATTATCCTGTAAAAGGCAAAAATGATTATCCTATCAGCAACAGAGAGTAATACCGTAGCGTAGCTCTGTTGCTGTTCTTTTTTGTCATTTCTGCCCCGTTCACACAGGATTCTGACTCAGATAAAATGAGGCGTAAATAAGCAACGTGATATCGGCAAAAGCTGTAAAAATCCACGTTGAATTTTACAGCTTTCTGTATAGAATAGAAATAGACGAAACATCACTGCGTGAGTTTGCTGCGAAACTACAAGGGAATGGGTAACACTGCGAAACGTTGATATTTCCTGGTGTTGCAGGGTGTGAGGGATGTTTTTGATGATGCTGCGAAAGTGATATTGCGATAGTGCTGCTGTGTAAGATGATACTGTTATATGGGACGCGATAGAAGTTGGGTTGTCAGGATTACCACTGCGGAATGTGCTGTGGAATTGCGCTGCAGTGCCGGAGGGTTTTGCAGTGCCGGAGGGTTTGGCTGTGTGGTTTTGCTGTGGAATGTGAGGATAGTGAGGATACTGGATTTTGCCCTTTGAGGATAATGTGGTGTGCCCCGGAACATAGTATATTTTCAATATGCCGTTTTTGGGAAAAGCGGCAACTGCCCGCAAACCCAGTAAAATCAAGGGTTACAGCGATTTTATGATTTTTCCCCAAAATAAAAAATTTCCCCTAAATCTTGTTTTTGGGGATTTTTTTATGTTTTTGGGAACATTTTTGGGAAATCGGTGGGGGCGGTGTCTCACTTCCCCAACGGGGAGGAATAGCGAAAATAAATATTCATTTACAGAAATTGGGAAATTGGTTTTTTACTCAAATCTATTTCCTGATTTTTTAATAGCATAAAAATAGATTTTCTAAAAATCCTAATTTCCCAATACTTCGTCTTTTTTTCGTCCAGCATTTTTATATATTTTCTAACTGTACCTCTGTTTAGTCCGGTTATCCGTGCAAGCTCCGACTGGTTGATTTTGTGCTTCTCGTAAAGTGGATAACTTTTCATGAAACGCTGGGGGATATCTGTAACGGTCGTGTGGGGACGTCCGATGACTTTCCCCTTGGCGGCGGCATTTCGCATTCCTGAGGTGACACGTTCGGAAATCATGTTGCGTTCCAGTTCGCAAATACGCCCATCATCTTGACCATGCCTTCAACCATCGGGTCTAAGGTATCCCCTGTACAGTCCACCTCAAAGGTGCCAAGGATGAGTTTTAAATGTTTCTCCTTGGCAATGTCGATAATCTCAATCAAGTCCTTTGTAGAGGAAAATCGAATTATCAAGAAGCAGAATGCAATATTGAAAAAGTTGCAGGAAGTGTTTGGACAGGTTGGAATTTTATTAAAGCAATGGAAGGATCGATTGAATGACATTAGAAGAAAGCAGAGAAGTTATTCCGCTGATGGAGAATATGATAAACCAGATCGAGGAACAACAGGAACTTATAAAGGGGACGTTTTTGCGTTCCCTTTTAATATTCTACCTTCGAGGGGTGTGTTTTTTCTCTAAAATAGAGTATGATCAATAAAAAAGGAGGTAGATGGATGGATCTTATTAAAATTGGAAAATATATTGCAAGTAAACGAAAGTCCCTGGGGATGACACAAAAGCAACTGGCAGAAAAATTAGGTATGAGTGATAAGTCTGTTTCTAAATGGGAGCGAGGCGTTTGCCTTCCGGATGTATCTGTTTATAAAGAACTTTGTTCAATTCTTGGTATTAGCCTCAATGAGTTTCTGGCTGGAGAAGATATAGCCCAAGAGAACATGATTCAGAAGTCAGAAACAAATATCATTGAAGTGATCAAAGATAATATAAATAAGCAGAAATGTCTGAAAGTTATGAAATGTATATTAGTATTTATTTTTATTTGTGTGGTATCAGTAATCGGATTTACCATATACCGTTTGAAAAAACCACAGAATTACATTTCGCCTGTTGCAAAAGACAGTATAGAAATGCAGACAGCAGAACTGTTTGCTGGATCGGATGGAGCATTCGTATATAAGTTTATCACAACGGATAAATATAAAAAACTCAGATTACATATTTACCGATACGAATCAGGAAAATTGAGTGATCACGATAAAGTAGAAATGGGATTTGAAGATATTGCTTCGCCAAAAAGTGGTGAAATTGTAATGGTGCCGGATTTCGATAATTATGTAATTAAATTAATTGTTTCCGGAGATGGAAATAAGTTGTCAACTGAAATTCCTATTTTAGAAAATGTTGAAGATAGAGAATACTATGGCAGAACGGCAACTGAAATAAAAAATGCCGTAGACATTAAATACAGTGAGCAACAGCCACTAATTGCTTTTGTTTATGATAACGACGAAATGAGTGTTCCAACTTTAGACGATTTTATAAATAGCAAAACAGATTATCTTTCAAAAAATGATTATGTGTATTATGTGGCATTTGAATTTTGTAAGTAATAGACACATACATACGGAGAAATAATGACAATAATGGCTCTGACCAGGGTGACACGGAGCAACGATAATTTTACTATGATTTTAAAGATACAAACCATACAAAAGTAGAAAGAAGTATATTTATGACATTTGGTGATAAAATTAGAAAGTTGCGAATAGAGAAAAAAATGACTCAACAAAAGCTGGGTGCTATGGTGGGCGTTTCTTATAGAACAATTCGAGCTTGGGAAGTTGATGGACGATATCCAAAGCAGAGCAGTTTATATCAAAAACTGGCAGATGCATTTCAGTGTAGGGTTTCTTATCTTATGGATGATAATGAAACCGTGTGCTTGGGTAATGATGAGCCAAGTGAATATTCTGGTGCTAAACAGGCAAGACAGATTCTTGAACAGACAGCTGCTTTATTTGCCAGTGGAACTATGGCCAATGAGGACAAAACTATTTTCATGGATGAGATGACGAGACTTTATCTGGAATCAAAAAAGAACAGAAGAAAATGGTAAGAAAAAATGAACTGTTTTGTTTTCTTGCTTGCTAGAAAAGAAGGATAGAACGTATAATAGTGTTAATGATCCAGAGAGGTTTACTCTGGAAATAGAATTATTCGCACCAGTGGTGCGAGTATAGATTAGGAGTGAAAGAATGGTAGAAGATACTATGTTTTCCGGGGAATCGAAAAATATTGAGTACAAGGTATCCTTACCTGATAAAAGTGAAAAGTACATGAAGACAATCGTAGCTTTTGCCAATACACAAGGTGGCAAGCTGATTGTTGGAGTAGATGATAAAACACACCAGATTGTTGGTGTGGAAAATGATGTGTTGTTTCAGCTGATGGATGGAATTGCCAATGCAGTTTCTGATTCCTGTGTGCCACAGATCATTCCTGATATTGAGCCGCAGACGGTAAGCGGGAAAACAGTTATTGTTGTATCAGTAGAAGCAGGAAAGAATAGACCATATTATCTGAAATCAAAGGGAAAAGATAATGGTACTTACATCCGTGTAGCAGGTACATCAAGACAGGCATTTCCAGAGAAGATAAAAGAGCTGGAAATGGAAGGTGCCAGAATCTCATGGGATGAACTTACCTGTGTGGGTTATCCTGTTTCAGAGGAAGCAACAGAGAAACTTTGTCAGGATATCGAAAAGTTCCGGAAGAAAGCAGGAATGTCAGAACATTCTGTAAAGAAAGAGCAGCTGATAAACTGGAAAATCTTGAAGCAGAGCGAGGGACAGCTTCTGGCAACGAATGCCTATGCGTTGCTGACATCAGATTATTTTTCATTCTCCAAAACACAATGTGCGGTATTCAAGGGAAAAGATCGTGCAGTGTTTCTGGATAAGAGAGAATTTACAGGACCAATTTATACACAAATCGAAGAAGCAGTAGATTTTGTATTGAGAAATATTCGGCTTGGAGCAACAATTGATGGCTTGGTGCGAAAAGAGAAATATGAGCTACCGCCGGAAGCAATCAGGGAAATGATTATTAATGCGCATTGTCACCGTAACCTGTTGGATGAATCTTGTATTCAGGTCGCAGTTTATGATGACAGACTGGAGGTGACTTCTCCGGGTGGATTATATAACGGATTAACTTATGAGGAAGTCATGAATGGTCATTCGAAGATCCGGAATAAAGGCATTGCCAATATATTCAGTCAGATGGGACTTGTAGAGGCATGGGGAAGCGGAATAAAAAGAATCCTTAATGCTGCAGAAGAGTATGGACTTCCGAAGCCGAAATTTCAGGAATTCGATAATATGTTTCGGGTAGAGCTGTTTCGTAATTCATTTCAGATGATAAATGAAAAAGAAAACATCGGAGAAGCATCGGAGAAGCATCGGAGAAGCATCGGAGAAACATCGGAAGTAGCGTGGAGAACAGACCTCAACGATACACAGCAAAAGATTATAAAATTGCTTTCAGAAGATCATCAATTATCAGCGGTTAAGTTAGCTGAAAAAATCGGTGTTGCCAGTCGAAATATAGAGAACAATATTAAGAAGTTAAAAGAATATGGTATTCTTATAAGACATGGATCTCCAAAGAATGGTTACTGGGAGATTGTAGATAAAGATCTACAGGAGTGAGAAGTAAATTAGTCCAAGATAGCTCAAGATTAGTCCAAGAGAATATATAGATAAATAACAAAAATAGATTGACATTTTGTAGTAATCAGTAGTAAACTGCACTTGTGGAAGGGAAGTGATATGTTTGGCTAGAAAAACACCAAAAGATGGCAAAGAAGAAAACATACGAGTACGGGTGACTCCAGAACAAAAACAGAGACTTGTTGAGTATGCAGAAAGACACTATCAGAGCATGAGTGGTGTTGTATGTCAGGCATTGGATCTCCTGTACGCAAGAGAAGAACAACAAAATAACAAAGAGTAGAATGGAGTTATTTTGGAGTTTATTCCATCATAAGCGGTGCGAAAAGCACAAAATCAGAACGCATGTTCGAAACATAAGCTTCTAATAACAGCCTTTGCGTGTCATGAAACGCAGTCCGCAAAGGAGTTTGAATAACAGATTAAAATGCCGAAAGCCTGTATTTATGCGGGTTTCCGGCATTTGTTTTATCAAATGGCTCTGGTTTGGCTCTATTTGTGGGGAGAGTAATGGAGTTATCAGTTTTGAAAAGGTAAATAAAAAAGGAAGAAGGTACAAGCTATGTTGCCAACAAGAGAAGAAGCACTGAAGTTAATTCGTGATGGGTTATTATTTAATCCGGGACCTTGGGGAAAACATTGTTTAACAGCAGCACACTGTGCAGAAAAAATAGCAAGTGCATGTGGTGATATGGATGTTGAGAAAGCATATATATTAGGTTTACTACATGATATAGGAAGAAAATTTGGTGTAAGACATCTTGGACATGTTTATGATGGATACGTATATATGAAATCATTGGGATATGATGAAGTAGCAAAGATATGTTTAACCCATTCTTTTAATAATCATACGATAGATGAATACATCGGAAAATTTGATGTTACAGATGAAGAATTGACAATTATAAAAACTGAATTAGCAAAGACCATATATGATGAATATGACCGGTTAATTCAATTGTGCGATTGTTTGGCAGGAGCGGAAGGAGTTCTTGATATAGAAAATAGGATGAATGACGTAAAGAAAAGGTATGGCTTTTATCCGCAGGACAAGTGGAATTCCAATATGAATTTGAAGCGATATTTTGAGGGGAAAATGAATAAAGACATTTACCTTATATGTGAGAAAGATACATTTGCACCAGGAGATTTATGATCTTATAAATATATTTTTACTACAAGTTTTATGAACAGGTTGGAGGTGGTTAAGTGGATATTTTATTTAAAAATGATGATTTTGTATTTTCATACAGAGTTGGCGGTATATTGAAACATAATGGTAAAATCTTGTTACAGCGTCCGAAGAATGATGATTATGCCATTATTGGCGGACATGTTGCGGCTATGGAGACAAGTATGGAAACTCTTAAACGGGAATTTGAAGAAGAGCTTCATGCTAAGATAGAGGTAGATAATTTGTTAGCAATCGGAGAAATTTATTTTCCATGGGGAAAAAGACCCTGTCATCAGATATGCTTATATTATAATGTACATCTGATGGATGATAATATTCCATTAGATGGTGTGTTTCATGGATATGATGAGCTGGATAATGAAAGAATTGATTTGGATTTCTGTTGGGTTTCACTAGAAGATTTAAAGAAGGGTACTAAGGTATATCCTTTAGAGTTGATACCATATATCCTTGAGTCAGGGAAAGAAATTGTACACTTTGTTTCAAAGCAGATTTGAGGAGATAGTCAATGATAGAAAATATGAAGGTAAGGAGATTTAAGGAAGAGGATGCCCAAGAGGTCAGAAATCTTATTGTCAGGAATTTCTTAGAGGTTAACAGTAAAGATTATGGCATATCAGCAATGGAGAAACTTGCAAAGGCTTACAATACGGAAAAGGTTCTGAATGTGGCAAGTTATGCGCATATGTATGTCTTTGAATTTGATGGAAAAATAATTGGAACAGGTTCTATCTCAAGTTTTTGGGGAAGTGAAACAGAAAGTATACTTTTGTCCATTTTTGTCCTCCCAGAATTTCATGGAAAGGGTGTTGGAAGAAAAATCATAAATACATTAGAAACGGATGAATTTTATGTAAGAGCAAGCAGAATTGAGATACCGGCATCCATTACAGCAACGGAGTTTTATAGAAAATTTGGATATGATTACAAAAATGGTGTTAAGGAATTGGATAATGAGCATCATTACAAATTGGAAAAGTTTAAGGAGGCAGGGTTGAAATAACAACAGATAATCAATTATTTTTATTTATCCTTGCAGAAGCATTAGTTCTTATATTAGGATACTATCTAAGAAAAGTACCCATGACAGGGCGTTAAGCGTCCGGGGGACGCTTGTTTAGCGCCGACCGAAACGGAGTGTAGACGTGGCGCCGATGACGGCTTATGAGATCATTTCGATTTTCATTGGGATATTCGCTCTGCTGATGTCCTTTGGCAGCTTAGTTATTGCGTTGCTTGCCTTTCTCGACAAGAGAAACAAGCGAAAATAAAAATGCCTACTCTGTCGCAACCAGAGTAGGCGTCACTATTTAGAGAAACAAGCTAGCTTGGGAAACTCCACCTTTTGGAGTGGGGCTCCTAAGAGGCATCTGTTACAGCAGGTGACTTTCTTTATGTTTAATATATCACAATAATCGGATGCTTTCAACTTCCTTTATTAGGAAATCGAATGGATACTGCTGTATAAAAAAACAAATGGTTTTGTGTACAATTTTCATGCAGCCATTTGGGTTAAAAATAGCGTGGAAATCAGCCGTTTGTCATGAAAAAACTGTGTACGAAAAGAATTTACCTTTTCTTATACAGTATCGTTTTATTTCCTAATATATATTTCACTATATCACAGGGCACACCCTATTATCCTGTAAAAGGCAAAAATGATTATCCTATCAGCAACAGAGAGTAATACCGCAGCGTAGCTCTGTTGCTGTTCTTTTTTGTCATTTCTGCCCCGGTCACACAGGATTCTGACTCAGATAAAATGAGGCGTAAATAAGCAACGTGATATCGGAAAAAGCTGTAAAAATCCACGTTGAATTTTACAGCTTTCTGTATAGAATAGAAGTAGACGAAACATCACTGCGTGAGTTTGCTGCGAAACTACAAGGGCATGGGTAACACTGCGAAACGTTGATATTTCCTGATGTTGCAGGGTGTGTGGGATGCTTTGGATGATGCTGCGAAAGTGACATTGCGATAGTGCTGCTGTGTAAGATGATACTGTTATATGGGACGCAATAGAAGTTGGGTTGTCAGGATTACCACTGCGGAATGTGCTGTGGAATTGCGCTGTAGTGCCGGAGGGTTTTGCTGTGTAGCTTTGCTGTGGGATGTGAGGATAGTGAGGATACTGGATTTTGTCCTTTGAGGATAATGTGGTGTGCCCCGGAACAAAAATGGAGCTCGGAAATCCAGCATTTATGCGGGTTTCCGGGCTCTTACTATGTCTGTTGAGTACAATTTATTTTTGAACAAAAAAATAGAACGCCGTCGCAACGCCGCCCTTACAAAAACGTAATACGTTTTTATGATTCTGATATTATTATATGTAGATAGATCCAAAAAGTCAACAGATTTTGAAAAAAAGTATTGACAAATTATTCTAACTATGATTTGAAAATTTTTAAAAGAGAAAGTCAATAACCTTGCAAGCAAATTCGTAATTGCTTTTAATCAATTCATTTTTTAGAAAAAAACCTCCTTTTTGGAGCATTCGGTTGAAGAACAAATCTTCTAATTCCAGTGTTCTATGATGTTTCACCTTATCTGATACTATTAAATTGTAAGTATAAAGCAAAGCTATGAATTCAAGCATTGGACGACAAGAGAGTTTCTTCTGCCGTTGAGTGGTATTGATAGAAGCTATTTTTGCAATAGCCTGGCTAATTTCTGCAGGCGGACGAGAAGTTCCATGTGCCAAATCTGCTAATATACAATTATTATGTGCGGCTCCGTTTCTTAAACTCTTGACAAGGTTTATAACAGGGAAAGATATTTTGCTATATGATCTTGTAGAGTAGTAAAATTCGTAGAATTTTAGAGCCTGTGAAAAAAATTCTGTAAATTAAACAATATAAAGGTCTTCTATGATAAAATATTAAAATCATAGGAGGCCTTTTATTATGGCAAACAGAAAAAAAGAAGTTTACAAACCAAAACCAATGACTGAAGGAAAGAGAAATCTGATTCAGGGATTGCTCCAAGAGTATGATATCCAGTCTGCTGACGATATCCAGGAGGCATTAAAGGATCTTCTGTCCGGAACAATCCAAGATATGCTTGAAACAGAAATGGATAATCATCTTGGCTATGATCGTTATGAAAGATCCGGCGAGCCTAACTATCGCAATGGAACCAAGCCTAAGACCGTTCGAAGCAAATATGGTGAATTTGAGGTTAATGTTCCTCAGGATCGCCAGAGTTCCTTTGAGCCGCAGGTGCTTCCAAAACGCCAGAAAGACATCTCTTCCATCGATGACAAGATCATTTCGATGTATGCAAAAGGAATGACCACACGACAGATTTCAGAAACGATAGAGGATATTTATGGTTTTGAAGTCAGTGAAGGAATGGTATCCGATATCACAGATAAGCTTCTTCCCAGAATAGAAGAATGGCAAACTCGCCCATTGTCAGCGGTATATCCAATCGTTTTTATTGATGCTGTACATTTTTCTGTGCGTGACGATGGTGTGATCAGAAAGCTTGCTGCATATGTCGTCCTTGGAATTAACGAAGACGGAATGAAAGAAGTATTAAGCATTGTTGTAGGTGAAAATGAAAGCAGCAAGTATTGGCTGTCAGTGCTGAATAGTCTGAAAAATCGAGGCGTTCAGGACATTCTTATTCTCTGCTCTGATGGACTGACAGGAATCAAGGATGCAATCTCCGCCGCATTTCCTGAAACGGAACAACAGCGCTGCATAGTGCATATGGTGAGAAATACACTCAAATACGTTGCAAACAAGGATATGAAGTCTTTTGCTAAAGACTTAAAAACAATCTATACAGCTGCCGATGAAAAAGCTGCCAGAAAACAGTTAAAGACCGTTACCGAAAAATGGTCGGGACAATATCCGAGTGCCATGAACCGCTGGCATGATAACTGGGACGCAATCTCCCCGATTTTTAAATTTTCCAAAGAGGTTCGTACTGCGTTTTATACTACAAATGCCATTGAATCGTTGAATTCATGCTATCGCAGGCTAAACAAGCAGAGAAGCGTATTTCCGAGCTCACAGGCACTGGTGAAAGCACTATACCTGGGGACTTTTGAAATAGCCAAAAAATGGACAATGCCAATCCGTAATTGGGGCAAAGTCCGTGGTGAACTCGAAGTCATGTACCCGGACAGAATGCAGATATAGCAATAAAAGCCGGAATATCAAGAGTAAATATACGCCCAGAATTCTCTGGGCGCTCTTGACATACCAGCTTATTTTTGCTATTAAATAAACAACGGCTTAACACAGAAATCTGCTGTTAAGCCGCATCAATTATCATAGAAGCTCTGAATTTACAGAAAAAATTTCACACCGTCGAATTTTATAAAATCGCCAAATGTAAGTATTTCTAAAAGAACCCAAGCTGGACAGTCATCATATAAGGTGATTTTGTTTTCTTTTTTCCCTTTTTGAGGGTTATATATTCGTTGGACTGTAAAGTACTTATGAATCAAATCACTTGTAAAAGGAGAAGCGCTGGTAGCTTCCAATTTGCCAATGATGTAGCTGTTGTGACTTAGAAATGTATTTACAATATCATAGCCATCGGTTGTAGAATCGGTTTCTATATCTTTTAACATTCGCACTTTGAGATCGTGTTCAATATCTAAACACATTTTTGATACTAAAAAACGAAAGTGCATATCGATGGTTGATAGCTCTTGCAAATAGGAAAAGTCAAGATCTATGTATTTCCCAATATTTAAACCGTTATTATATTTTTGATAATTTTTCCGATATGCAGCGGTGCGTAAGTAATTGTTTTTATCAGTAAGATACTCAGCAGCCTTTTCTTCAGTGATGTATTTAAAAGTGATGCCCTTACTTTTCATTTTAGTAATTAGCTGCGGAGCAGTTTGTTTTGGCTTATCTATTTTATTTGACATATATGCTCCTTATAACAAGTTTTCACTTCAAAGAATTAGGATTTACTTTTACTTTAACGCCATTAGATGTATCAAGTAATATCTGGCTTTTCTGCAATTCCAATTCTACTTGTTCTTTCGTTTCTGCAATTTCATCAATAGCTGCTTGAGTAGCCTCGTTTGGATTTTCTCCGGCAGACTTTAAAGCACTATGGTAGATGAAATTCATTTTTTCCCATTTTAACAGGTCATTCAACACTTTGTAGCTCTTAATATTTAGCAGAATATCCTGCAAGGATAATGTGTGTGCTTTTCCTCTGGTGGTATATCCAAATTTCAGATAAGAGGAAAGGATAGGATTGAATTGGATAGAGACTGTTTCTTCTTTCAATAGATTATCTTCTCCCCGTTCACCACTGATCTGTAGGATGCCGGAATTACAAAGCACCATAAGTACGCCCATGAGGTCACCGACTGTTTTCAGACGGAGCCCGGCAGTGTCACTGCCGTTCAGTGCGTTATAACTAACACCGAGAGCTGCTGCGATCTTCTCTAATTGAGGAGGTTGTGGCTGCATTTTGTTTGTTTCATATTTTCGAATGGAAACAGGATGGATACCAGTTAATTCAGCCAATTTATCCTGTGTGATACCGATTTGTTTTCTGCAATACTTAATCTTTTCGCCTATGGTCATTTTTATCACCTTTTCTGTATCGAGATAGCTACATTATACCATGATTAAAAAATTTTTCTATAGACATTTTAAAATACTTGGCAATAGCGATGCCGCTACATATAATGAAAATATAAAAAAGTAGAGAAAAAGCTACGATTGAAAAGGGGGGAAAGAAATATGATAGGAGAAAACAAAATTTATATTACCGCAAGTGAACTCGCTGAGATGTTGGGCGTTTCTGTTGGACATGCTTATAAGATTATTCGTAAGCTGAATCAGGAACTGGCTGAACAGGGTTTCCTGGTCATTGCAGGCAAAGTTCCCAGATGTTATATCGGCAGTACCTTTGTTTATGTGGCTCGGGAGGTATGCGTATATTCCGTTTGGGATTTTATTTATTATTACAAAGTACTGGGCGTTAAAGGTTGAAAAACTAAAAAAGAAAAATGATATACAAACTTATAAGGAAATTGTTGCACTTACGGAGGAAAAAAATTGGATGAACTTCATAAGGCAGTTGAAGTGGGAAAACGTCCTTATCAAAATATATTAAAGGTTATTATCAGTGCGGGTGTTACAGCGATGATTTGCTTCTTGATTGGAGTACTGATACACTTATTTTTGAATTAATTGAATTTAAGGATATCTTGATCTGCCGAATTATAAAATAGAACATTTTTCTCGCAGATTTTAACCGTTAGTTAAGAAATCGAAGCCATAATTAAACGAAAGCTCAATTGGAAACACATATTAGGAATACTATAATGAGAATATAAACAGGAGGTAGGAACAATGCAAATTGGTGAGAAGATAAAAAACTATCGGAAAACTGCGGGATTAACTCAAGAACAGGTGGCGGATTATTTGGACGTTTCTACTCCTGCGGTAAATAAATGGGAAAAAGGAAACACATATCCAGATATATCATTACTTCCGGCACTTGCTCGATTATTAAAAATTGATATGAATGAATTATTTTCATTTCGTGAAGAATTGACAGAAAAAGAGATTGGACAATTTGTGAATGAGCTTTCGGAAGTTTCATTGGATAGCTTTATAAAAGCCTTTGAGATGGGAAAAAATAAAATAAAGGAATATCCTCATTGTGATTCGTTGATTTATTCAATTGCTACTGTTTTAAATGCGGCGCTAACTTTATCCGATATCGATGATGAGAAAAAGTTGGAATGTAATAATGTGATTGTTGAATGGCTGGAACAAACTGCTGAAAGTCCGGATGAAAAGGTAAGGATTTCCAGTATTTTTATGCTTGCGGCGAAATATATACAAATGGAAAAATATAAAGAAGCAAACATCTTTTTGGATAAAATTCCAGATACTGTGATAGATGCCACAATTATGAAAACGAATGTATTAGCACACCAGGAAGGGACAGATGTTGCGGCGTTCTTTTTAGAGGGAAAACTGATGCAGACAGTTACGAATATACAAAACTATCTGTATAAGTTGATAGAAATGGAAGAAGAAATCGGAAATCATTGTAAAGCAGAGGAGATTGCCGAAATCACAGAACATATGGTATCGTTCTTTGGTCTGTGGGATTACGGTAAAGTAGTACCATATCTATTGATTGCCGTGTATCGAAAGGATGTAGAAAAATGTATTCAGTTGATAAAAGAAGTGCTGATGGAGTCACAGAAGCCATGGAAGATGGTGGAATCACCTTTATATTACAGATATGCGGATACAGTACAGGGAAAGTCTTTTTCAGGCGTTGGAAATAATTTTGTTCGCGCATTAGCTACAGAAATTGAAAATAAAGAAGAGTATGAATTTTTGAAAGGGAATAAAGAACTGGAGGCGATTTTTGCTCAGTATTTGAAATAGATTGCGATAAAAATATATAGAAATGATAAGAGCTGTAAAAATCTACGTTGAATTTTACAGCTTTTCGTGTATAATAAAAGTAGAAGAAACAATTTGAAATCAAAGGAAGGAGCTGAAAGAATATGGCAAATATTTTACCAGTATCTGATTTGAGAAATTATAATGAAGTTCTGAAAAACTGTCACAAAGGAGAACCGGTATATCTGACTAAGAATGGCAGAGGACGTTTCGTTGTCATGGATATTGAAGACTATGAGCGTGATCGTGCAGAGAAAAAACTTCTGCTGAAGTTGCAGGAAGCTGAAGAAGCAGTGAAAGACGGAGAAGGCTGGCTGGATTTGGATGAATTGAAAGCACTTGTGGGGGAATAAGATGTTAAAACTGCGGATCAATCCGATTGTTGCAAAGGATTTGAAAGATATCCGGGATTACATTGCTGAGGATAATGAAGAATATGCTGCAAAGACAATAAAGGAAATTTACGGAAAATTTGAAAATCTTCAGATGTTTCCGGGAATGGGATCCGATCTTTCTAAACGAGTCAGCTTTCGGACAGATTATAAATATGCAATATGGGAAGATTATGTGATTATCTACAAGGTTGGTAACGAATATGTAGAGATTTATCGTGTAGTTAACCGATATCAGGATATCACGAGAATCTTTGAGTGATAACAGAGATGTGATAACAAATTGATAACACCGTTCAGTACAGCCTATGGATTCACGACAGTTGAACACATATAAAACCAAATAGAACCATAATACTAAAAAGTATAGTGGTGAGATTTTATTTGCGAGTTTGAATAGTAGCCGCGAGTCTTGGAATCCGCTAAACAAGCGGATTCCGAGACTTTTTCTTTTGCTACTAACCGCAATTACTCTATTTCACATTGTTTTGTTATTAGATAGCTTTTCTTTGCGGCATCGGGATTATTTTTCCTGATGCCGTTTTTGGGGCATAGGACCATATGGAAGTCCTGCATTGGCATATGCTGTATCCGGAGTAACTGAATTGCCTGCTATATTACCATCATAGGAAATTCCTGTTTTCCAAATGGATCAAGCAGGATGCCTTATTTTGTGCTATCAGTGCAGAAAATATGGAGCATTTTATATTTCTTCTGGAGAAGCTGGGATTTGAAGTAAAACAGGGCAAACATATCGCTGTAAAGGTTCCGGGGATGAAGCGGTTTAAAAGATTGGATACCATTTCAGAGGATTTGTGCAGGGAGAGTCTGGAAGCTATGTTTCGATATGGGGACGCAAGTCTTGCAGCTCTTGTAAATCGAGCTGTTTCATTACTGCCGGCAAGAAAAGCTGTTTTTTCACCGTACCAGAGAAAGTGCTATGCAAGGAGGTATCGTTTGCATCTCGCTGAGAAAAAACGGTTCACTTATAAATCTGGCATGCGAGAGAAGAAGGGCGAGCGAAATAGGAATAGCAGATAGTTGTAATGATTTGGGTGCTATGGCGTGGGCTATAGCACCTGAATCAGTCTAGTGGAGTTTTTGATACTACTAATTGAGAAACAATCGCAAGAAAATGCGAAAGTTTATTGAAGGAGAATATGTGATGTGATATGCTGGAAGAAATGGAGTTTGTAGGTGAAAATTATGCTTTGATTAAGATAATGGTATTTTGAGTAACGGAGAGGATATGGGAAAACTAATTATACTTAGAGGGAATTCGGGAAGTGGAAAGACAACGGTGGCTAAGGAATTACAAAAGAAATTTGGTTACAATACAATGCTCATTTCGCAAGATGAAATCAGAAGGAATATATTGTGGGTTAAAGATGGCATAGATACTAAAGCATTACCGCTTATGATAGAACTTTTGAAATATGGATATGAGCATAGTGATATTGTTATTCTGGAAGGAATTATGTACGAGGAATGGTATAATCCCTTGTTTAAGGTGGCGAACGAATTATATGGTTCAAATGTATATTCGTATTATTTTGATATTCCGTTTGAGGAGACGATAAGACGACATCAAACAAGGAGTAAAAGCCAAGAATTTGGTGAGGAACATATGCGCGGATGGTGGAGAGAAAAAGATTTCTCTGCTGTTCTTAAGGAACAGCTTATTACCTGTGAAATGGATGCGAATAGCATTGTAGCAAAGGTATATGCGGATTTGCTAAAGGAAGAATAGAAAATGAGACATGATATTATCGAGTATGCAGAAATTAGTTCTGTTATTGGTAGAACAGTAACCGTAACTGTTGACAGACCATTGGGCAGTTACCACCCAGAACATAAGAATATGTATTATCCAATAAATTATGGGTATGTGGAAGGCATCATGGCACCGGACGGAGAAGAGCAGGATGTTTACATATTAGGTGTGGATGAAGCGATAGAAAAGTTCACAGGTAAGATTATCGCTATTGTTCATAGAAATGATGATGTGGAAGAGAAATGGGTTGTTGCACCGGAAGGTATGGCATTTACCAAGGAAGAAATCTGTGAGCAGATTCATTTTCAGGAACAGTATTTTGATAGTGAGATTGTGATGTAAAGGATTTGAAAGGGTTGTAGGTAATAATAAAATGAAATTACTATATGGAACGGGGAATCTGGCAAAATTATCTGCAATGAGGAACCGACTTGAGCAGTTAGATATAGAATTAATTGGATTAAATGATATGAGAGCAGAGGGCAAGATTGTTCCAAAAGTAATAGAGGATGGCAATACCCCTCTTGAAAATGCAAGGCTGAAAGCAATGGCATATTATGAGGCTTTTCAAATTCCTGTATTTTCTTGTGATTCAGGATTGTATTTTGATAATGTCCCAGATGAGGTTCAGCCTGGCGTGCATGTTCGTAATGTGAATGGAAAATGTTTGTCAGATGATGAAATGATAGATTATTATTCAGGATTGGTAAAAGCATATGGGAATCTTGTGGCAAGGTACAGGAATGCAATTTGTTTTGTAATGGATAATACGCATATATATGAGGCAATGGAGCCGTCTATGGAAAGCGAGAAATTTATTTTAACAGATAAACCTCACAGCACGATTAGAAAAGAGGGATTCCCGTTGGATAGCATATCTCTTGATATAAAGACGAATAAATACTATTACGATTTGCCGGAAGATAAATTAGAGCAGGTGGCTGTTGAAGATGGTTTTTTAGAATTCTTCAAGAATATTTTAAATCTGAATTAGCGATTAATACTGGAGGTTTGGGATCATGATAGAAAGTGCAATTAATTTGTTAAGGAAATATTTGCTGATGATTGTGAAAAACTCTTGCTGCTTAAAGATATGATGAATATTGAGACTGCAAAGAAAATGGCTGAGCATAGACAAGCTGTTATGAAGGACTTTCTTGAAGAGTTTATGGCAGAATGGGAAGGAGAAAAGTGATATGTTGGAAGTAAAATTTTATGATACAGTAGATGATTCACTATTGAAATTTGCAGTAATTATTTCACAGAGCAATGGTAAATGGGTATTTTGCAAACATAAGGAGCGAGATACCTATGAGGCTCCGGGAGGTCATCGCGAAGTTGGAGAAGATATTTTGGAAACTGCTAAGAGAGAACTTCAGGAAGAAACAGGTGCCATACAGTTTGATATTAATCCAATATGTGTTTATTCCGTTACGGGTAAGAATAGTGTAAATGAGACCGGTGAGGAAACATTTGGATTATTATGTTTTGCGGAGATAAGGGAATTTTCAGGTCAACTGGATAGTGAGATGGAAAAGGTTGTACTTATGGATGAGTTGCCACAAAACTGGACATATCCGTTGATTCAGCCTAAATTGATTGAAAAGTATATGCAGATAGAAAAGCAGTCTTACAGCCAGATACAGTTGGCAGCAAAACAGACTATAGAATACATAAAGAATACTATCAAGCCGGGAATGAATTTACTCGAGATACGAAAGTTATCTGAGGAAAAACTGTTAGAGTTGGGTGCAGATTCGTTCTGGTATTGGGATGTTGGTGCATTTGTATTTGCAGGAGATGAAACAACTGTTTCTGTATCTGGTAAGCAGTATGTAACTTCGGATAGAGTTATAGGAAATAACGATATAATAACCATTGATTTAAGTCCGCAGGTGGGGAATATCTGGGGAGACTATGCGAGAACTATTATTGTAGAAAACGGCATGGTTGTAGAGAATATAGGGCTGATTAAAAATCCGGAATGGAAAAGCGGTCTCCAGATGGAAGAGAAATTACATGCAGAATTGTTACGCTTTGCTACGAAGGAAACAACCTTTGAGAAATTGTACTATCATATGAATGAGTGCATAGTGGAAAATGGATTTGTGAATCTTGATTTTATGGGCAACCTGGGACATTCCATTGTGAAAACTAAAGGTGATAGAGTTTACATTGAAAAAGGTAATATGACCAAGCTTGGCGATGTGAAGTATTTTACATTTGAACCGCACATATCATTTCCAGATTCAAAGTATGGATATAAGAAAGAGAATATTTATTACTTTGATGAAAATGGGCTGATGAAACTTTAAGATATAGATTGGATGAAAAAATGATTAGAGAAGCAAACAAAAATGATTTAGATGAAATATTACAGCTTTACTATAAAAGAGCAACAATGGAAGATATCGATGAATTGGTAAGAACAAGAATAATTGTCCTTCGTGCCGCTAACAAATTGTCAGATGATGAGGATATGTCCGTTGTGGAGGAGGAATCATATGCATACTATAGGCGTGCGTTGAAAAACGGAGAGCATATTGCATATTTGGTGTATGATAACGGAAAGTTTATCGGAGCTGGTGGTGTCAGCTTTTATCAGGTTATGCCGACCTATCATAATCCGACAGGTAAAAAGGCGTATATTATGAATATGTATACGGCACCGGAATATAGAAGACAGGGAATTGCAATTCACACATTGGATTTGCTGGTGAAGGATGCGAAGGAACAGGGTGTGCTACAGATTGCATTAGAGGCAACGGATATGGGACGACCTTTGTATGAGAGATACGGATTTGTAAAAATGGAAGATGAAATGGAGCTGATATAGTATGACAAAAGTGTATTTTGTGCGTCACGCACAACCGGAGCATGATTGGGAAGAAGACAGAACGAGACCTTTGACAGAAGAAGGAAAGAAAGATTCTGAGATTGTATTGGAATTTTTGAAGGACAAAAAAATAGATGCATTTTATTGTAGTCCATATAAACGTAGTATGGATACTATTGCAGAGGCAGCAGCTTTTTTCACAAAAGAGATTATAACGGATGAGAGATTAAGGGAGCGTGAAAAAGGTTCTGATGGAAACAACCACGGAATGTTTCAGAAACGCTGGGCTGACCATGATTATCATGAAGATGGTGGAGAATCCATTGCTATGGTTCAAAATCGTAATATAGAGGCGTTGAACGAGATTTTATCAGATAATACAGATAAAGAGATTGTTATAGGAACCCATGGTACTGCCCTTAGTACGATATTGAATTTTTATGACAATAGCTTTGGATGTGAAGATTTTCTGAGAATTATAGATTGGATGCCATATATTATAGAACTGGATTTTGAAGGTGATAAGTTGGTTGGTAAACAGGAACATTGCCATGTGCAGAAGGAATTTAAGGGCAAGCAGCGTGCGGATAAGAAGTAGTGAGGAATAGATGAATACACGATATTATATGGTCATTATCAAGCGTGAAATAAAGACATCCGAAATAATGTCATGTGGTTACAATAGAAATACCCAAAAATGGGATGTAAAATTCAATAATGGAAAAACATACTCGTATGCATATTTGAATGTGGAAAAGTTGACTGATCCGGAGGTTTTGAATCCTAACATGTATCGGATTAGCAGAGAAGGACGAGAGTTCTTTGATGTTAATGCAATATATGTATTTAGAAGCGGAAGTGAGTCTTATTGGCACATTTGTTTTGGCGATGGTAGTGAAAGAGACTATCGTCGGAACGACTTGCATATTATAGAGTCATGTCTTAATCAAAGTCAGTCATCAAATGTATTTGAATATATAAAGCAAATTGCAGGTTTGAGTAATCTTAAGAATGAAGAGACTGGTGAAAAATTATTGTCTAAGAAGTTTGACAAGATTTCTTTTGTGGGTAGTGATGTAGCTTTAGCAAAGTATTTGAATCCATCATCATTGCAAGGAAAAAGAGCAGGACGTGAATATATTCCAATTTTTCCATTTGGATGCAACAACAGTCAGTATAAGGCTGTAAAAAATGCCATGGAGAATCAGATTAGTGTTATACAGGGGCCTCCAGGAACAGGGAAGACACAAACGATATTGAATATTATTGCCAATATATTAATGCAAGGGAAAACGGTACAGATAGTATCCAATAATAATTCGGCAACGGAAAATGTATATGAAAAATTATCTTCTCCAAAATACAATTTGGGTTTTATTGCTGCAACATTAGGAAGTTCTAAAAATAAGAAATTATTTGTTGAGCATCAGGACGCTGCTTATCCCGATTTTTCGTCGTGGAAAACGGGAGAAGATCCAAGTGTTTTGCAGAAGGAAATAGCAGAGCAATCCAGTCAGTTAAAAAGTGTTTTTGATAAGCAGGAAAAACTGGCGTGTTTAAGGCAGGAACTTTCACAGTTGGTTACTGAACAGGAATATTTCAATCAATATGTTGAAGAATCGGATGTTGAAACAGACAATATAAAGTTTAAGAAAAAACTATCTTCAAAACATTGGATGGTATTGTGGCAGGAGTGCCAGTTGATTTCAGAAGAAAAAAAGGCAATAGGATTCTGGTTTAAGATAAAAGCCTTATTAAAATATGGAGTAATCGATTGGAATTTCTATAAACAAGATATTTCAAAGATAATTACAACCTTTCAGGCAATGTATTATTGTGCGAAGCAGGCGGAGTTGTCTGCGGAAATTGCAGATATTGAAAAGTATTTAAATAGTGTTAATAAGAATTTGCTTGAGGATTTATGCAATCAGTCAATGGTTGTCCTAAAAGACAAACTGGCAAGGAAATATGAAGGTAACAGCAGTAGGAAAACTTTTAGTGAAAATAATCTGTGGAAGGAACCATACGATGTATTGGCTGAGTATCCGGTTATATTAAGTACAACATTTTCATCAAGAAACAGCCTGAATTCAGATGTGGTGTATGATTACCTTATCATGGATGAAGCATCACAGGTAGATATTGCAACTGGTGCGTTGGCATTGTCCTGTGCAAGGAATGTTGTTATTGTGGGGGATACCAAGCAACTTCCCAATGTTATTACAGATGATATAAAAGCCAAAGCAAAAGCTATATTTGACAGTTTTAATGTGAGTGAAGGATATCAGTATACAAACAGTTTTCTGCAATCCATTTTGGATGTTATGCCAAATGTAACACAAACATTGTTGCGGGAACATTACAGGTGTCACCCTAAAATAATAAATTTCTGTAACCAGAAATTTTACCGTGGAGAATTGATTATAATGACAACGGATAAGGGTGAAGAGGATGTTTTATCTGTAGTAAAAACAGTGGCGGGAAATCATGAGCGTAACCATTATAGTCAGCGCCAGATAGATGTTATTAAAAATGAGATTATACCAAAATATGTTTCAAATCCGGAAGAAACCGGAATTATTGCACCGTACAAAAATCAGGTAGAAGCATTAAGCAAGGAGATTACAGATATTGATGCTGCTACAGTGCATAAGTTCCAGGGCAAGGAGAAAGAGAATATTATTATATCTACCGTGGATGATGAAATATCTGATTTTGCAGATGATCCATATTTAATCAATGTTGCTGTATCAAGAGCCAAAAAGAAATTGATGCTGGTTGTAACTGGAAACGAGCAATCAAGAGAGCGTAATATAACAGAATTGATAGATTACATTCAGTATAATAATTTTGAGGTTACTGAAAGCAAGATTTATTCGATTTTTGATTACCTTTACAAGCAGTATACTGAGGAAAGAAGGGTATACTTGCAGAAGCACAAAAAAGTATCAGAATATGATTCGGAAAATCTGATGTATTCATTGATAGAGGACATTATCTCTGCTAACAAGTATTCAAGCCTGGATGTTGTTTGTCATTTTCCGTTGAATATGTTGATTAAGAATCCAGAACTATTAAATGAGCAGGAATGTCAGTATGCAATGAATCCAGCAACACATTTAGATTTTCTGATTTATAACAGAATTGGTAAAAAGCCTGTGTTGGCGATTGAAGTTGACGGATATGAATACCATAAAGAGGATACTGTTCAGGCTTCAAGAGATTTGTTAAAAAATCATATAATGGAGTTGTATGAAGTTCCATTACTGAGATTTATGACTAATGGTAGTGGCGAGAAAGAAAAGATTATCGAGATGTTGGATAAGTTGGTTGGGTAACCGAAATAGGAAATAAAATGGGAGATACTATTATGGCTGTATCATATAAACGATTATGGAAATTATTAGTGGATAAAGAAATGAGCAAATCGGATTTGCGTAAGAAGGCAGAAATTGCTCCTAATACAATGACAAAGCTTCGCCGTGATGAAGAGGTGAGCCTAACGATTCTTAGCAAAATCTGCAAAACCTTACATGCAGACTTTGGGGATATTGTGGAGTATGTGCCAGACGCAGAAATATGGGATTTGTATAACGAGAATAGAGAACTTCTTGGGAAAGACCATATCAGAGGAGAACAGTTACCGATAGAAGGATACCATCTGGTGGTGCATGTCTGGATTCGTAATTCTAAGGGAGAGTACCTTATCTCGCAGCGTTCCGCAAATAGGCCAACATATCCTTTGATGTGGGAATGTGTAGGCGGTTCGGTTGTGAAGGGAGAAGATAGTTTACAGGGAGCAATTCGAGAGGCAAAGGAAGAGGTTGGTGTTGATTTGTTGCCGGAAAATGGACAAGTTCTTTTTACAAAGACACGTAAAATCATTGAGGGAAAAATCTTTAATGATATTATGGATGTTTGGCTGTTTGAATATGATGGAGAGGTTGATTTGGGCAATGCTACAACGGATGAAGTGGCACAGGTTGCTTGGATGAATCGGGAACAGATAAAAGAATTGTTTGATGCAAATATGTTTGTAGATACATTGGAATACTTCTTTACGGAAGTGGACAAGTAGTAATTTGGAAAGTTGATGGATATATGAAGGAAAATGAACATCAATCCATAGAGTGGAAGGAATCATGGCAGGATGAGTATTAAAAATGGATTTGTGGACATGCCAATGCCTACGGTGGAACAATATACATAGGTACGGATGACGATGGTAATGTTGTAGGTATTGATAATGCAAGAGATTTATTAGAGCGAATTCCTAATAAAATTACAGATACAAGCCTGTGCGTTGTATGATGGACCATTGCCGGAATACGAGATTAATAAGGCTGGAATTATGGTTCTTTGCAAGGCTTGTGATAGGTATTTGAGGTTGTTGAGAGATGATGGTCAGCATCCTGACCATCATCCTAACCAAAATGGTCAGGATGTGAATAAGCTGATTATCGATTTTTGTAAAGACCCGAAGTCGGTCCAAGAAATAATGGATGAATTTGATTTTGATAGCAGGACAAGTTTTAGAAGAAAGTATTTAACACCTATGCTGAAAAATGGTGTGTTAAAGATGACTATACCGAAAAAGCCATCAAGTAAAAATCAGAAATATTTTTCGTAAGAAAATATCCTAACCACATCTTAACCAATGTGGTTAGGATAAGAATACAAGAATTAAGAGAGAAGGTAATTGACGAATGGATCTAATGGCGGCAATTGGATTGCTTAGCTCTATTGTTACTTTAGAAGAGGCAGGAAGAAGTTGGGTATTAATTGTAAAAGACAAGTTAAAAAGAAAAGAGATTGATATCAATAATTGGGATTGATATCAATAATTGGGATTCAGATGATCCTTTAGTTCAGGCTTGCCTTGATAGATTTAAAACTGATATGGGGGATAAATATAAGGATCATATTTTTTCAGAGGAAGAAATACAAGAAATGTGCTATTGTCAAATTGACATAGGAATGTGGTAGAGTATAATTACAATTGAATACACTGAAAAAATGGAGGAATTACATGAAAGCACATAAATATTGATCAGTTGGAGCATTAATTACAATGTTTGGGACTTATTACACTGGATATAAAAAGCTAAAATCAAGTCATAAATACTTTGCTTTAAGTTCTATGTTATGTATGGTAATGGCGATATATACAGGTCATAAAATGATTACTGGGAATAGAAAAGAAAAGGCAAAAAAAGAGAAAGTTACAGATAGGGAGGAATAAATAATGTTGGAAGTAGGAATTAAGGCACCTGATTTTGAGTTGCCCGATCAAAATGGAAAAATACATAGATTATCGGATTATACAGGAAAAAAAGTGATTTTATATTTCTATCCCAAGGATAATACAGCGGGATGCACGAAACAGGCATGTGGTTTTTCCGAGAGATACCCTCAGTTTACCGAAAAAGGTGCAGTTATTCTTGGAGTCAGTAAGGATTCTGTAGCGTCTCACAAGAGATTTGAGGAAAAATATGGATTGGCATTTACACTTTTAGCAGATCCAGAGCGAAAAGTTATTGAAGCTTATGATGTATGGAAAGAAAAGAAAAATTATGGCAAAGTATCTATGGGAGTAGTAAGAACCACATATCTTATTGATGAACAGGGGGTTATTATAAAGGCAAATGATAAAGTCAAGGCTGCAGATGATCCTGAAAATATGCTTAAGGAATTAGATTAATGAAGATAATATTATCCCCTGCTAAAAAGATGATTACAGATACTGACAGCATAGCACCGGATGCATTGCCTGAATTTATTGAAAAGACGACAGAGATACAAAGTTGGTTGAAAAGTAAGTCAAAAGAGGAACTGAAAGGCATTTGGAAATGTAATGACAAGATTGCAGAACAAAATTTCAATAGATTGGGAAATATGAATCTTTATCAGATGCTCAGTCCGGCTGTTTTATCATATGAAGGAATTGCTTTTCAATATATGGCACCATCTGTGTTTGAAGATATGCAGCTTGAGTATGTGCAAAATCATTTGAGAATATTGTCTGCATTTTATGGTGCTCTGAAACCAATGGATGGTGTGACACCTTATCGTTTGGAAATGCAGGCAAAGATCAGGATTGGAGATGCCAAAAATCTGTATGAGTACTGGGGTGACTTGTTATACCGCTCAGTAATAGATGACAGCAGGATTATCATTAATCTTGCATCAAAAGAATACTCAAAATGTATAGAAAAGTATTTGACACCACAGGACAGATATATTTCGGTTACATTTTGTGAAGCTTCTGGAGATAAAATGGTAACAAAAGGTACATATGCCAAGATGGCTCGTGGTGAAATGGTCAGATTTATGGCAGAAAATAATATTGAGAATCCGGTGGATATTAAGAAATTCGACAGACTTGGTTATTCATTCCGGTCTGATTTATCATCAGATACTGAATATGTTTTTGAACGAAAAATAGAAAAATGATTAGATTAAAGAAGCGCGCACGGGCATCTTTTGTAATAATGAGAATTATTACTATTTTTATTGACGATAGAATAATAATGATATATAATCCTTATTAAGAACAAATCCTAACAAGGAGGACTGATGACGAGTAGGAGAAATACCATTCAAAAAGATCTTGTAAGAAATGCCGTATACGAAATGAGAAGACATGTTACAGCAAATGAAGTGTATGAATTTATAAAAGCAGCACATCCTACAATCGGAAAAGGAACTGTATATAGAAATCTTGATATATTGGTAGATGAGGGTTCGTTAAGGAAGGTTGAAGTTCCGGATGGACCGAATAGGTTCGATTTTTCATTGAAAAATCATTACCATGTCAGGTGTGCAAAATGCGGTGAAGTTTCAGATGTGGATATGGATGAAATACCGGATTTGCTGGAAAGAATTCATAACACTCATGGAATCGAATTTTTGGATTATGATATTTCATTTAAAGGTATTTGCCCAAAATGCAGGGAGAAGGTAAAGGAGGAAAAAAATGGATAGGAAAGCAATGTATAAGTTGAGTTATGGATTGTTTGTACTGACTGCCAGAGAAGATGAAAAAGACAATGGATGTATTATTAATACAGCCATTCAGGCAGCTTCTGAACCGAACCAGTTAAGTATCTGTGTCAATAAAGCAAATTACACGCATGACATGATTCAGAGAACTGGAAAATTCACAGTATCAGTCTTAAGTCAGAAGGCACAGTTTGAATTGTTCAAACATTTTGGCTTCCAATCAGGAAGGGATACCAATAAATTTGAAGCATTTGAAAAGTGTGCTAGGGGTACAAATGGTATTTATTATATTACAGAAGGTACAAATGCATACATTTCTGTAACAGTTAATAAAACGGAGGACTTAGGATCACATACAATGTTTATCGGTGAGATAACAGATATGGAAGTTTTAAGTAATGTTCCTTCTGTCACATATGATTATTACCAGAATAATATTAAACCTAAGCCACAGACAGTCGGAAAAACCGAGGATGGGCAGACAATATGGCGTTGCAGAATTTGTGGATACGAATATGTAGGAGAAGAATTACCGGATGATTTTATATGTCCTTTATGTAAGCACCCAGCATCAGATTTTGAAAAAATAGTAAAGAAAACGGAGGAAAAAGAAATGGCAGCAAACAAATACGTAGGAACACAGACTGAGAAAAATTTACAGGAGGCATTTGCAGGGGAATCGCAGGCAAGAAATAAGTATACCTATTTTGCTTCTGTAGCGAAAAAGGAAGGCTACGAGCAGATGTCAGCATTGTTTTTAAAAACCGCAGATAATGAGAAAGAACATGCAAAGATGTGGTTCAAGGAATTAGCAGGAATTGGTGATACAAAGGAAAACCTGGCGGCAGCGGCAGAAGGCGAAAATTATGAGTGGACAGATATGTATGAAGGCTTTGCTAAAACAGCTGAGGAAGAAGGATTCCCTGAGCTTGCAGCAAAATTCAGGGCAGTAGGTGAGATTGAGAAGCACCATGAGGAAAGATATCGTGCACTTCTTAAGAATATTGAAACTGCTAAAGTTTTTGAAAAGAGTGAAGTTAAAGTATGGGAATGCCGTAACTGCGGACATATTGTGGTAGGAACCAAGGCACCTGAAGTATGCCCGGTATGTAATCATCCACAGAGCTATTTTGAAGTACATGAAGAGAATTATTAAGGGGATGAGATTATTACGAAGAAGGAAGTGATTAATTCAAAAAAAGCAGTAATGATAGGCTGTGGATTTGTTGGTTCGGCATCGATATTTGCTCTGATGCAGAGTGGCTTGTTTACAGAGCTTGTCCTTATCGATGCAGACAAGAACAAGGCAGAGGGATAAGCAATGGATATCAGTCATGGTATTCCGTTTGCCAGTCCGATGAAGACATATGCTACTGTTGAGAAGCATGTACCTGTATATACGGTAGAAGGCAGTCATGTTCATGTCGTGATCGGAGAGACAAAACATCCAATGCTTGAAGAGCATTTCATTTAGTGGATTACATTAAATACAAACCAGAGAATATACAGAAAACAGTTAAATCCAGGGCAGGAGCCGGTAGCAGATTCTTGTCTTTGCGATGGAGAATCTTTAGAAGAAGTATATGCATACTGCAATCTTCATAGGTTCTGGAAATGCTAAAAACACTTGACATTTGTGCCAAGATTACAAAATAATTCAGATACAACAGTAAAATATACTGCGTATTAATATATTTTTAGGGAGGAACAAACGAATGAAATATGTATGTGACGTTTGCGGATGGGAATATGATGAAGAGGAAGGTTATCCTGAAGGTGGTATTGCACCAGGAACAAAGTGGGAGGATGTTCCGGAAGATTTTGAATGCCCATTATGTAATGTTGGAAAAGATCAGTTTTCAGAAGTTGAATAGAAGCCTAATCTTGTGTTAAATATGGATGGATAAATCAAAACCCTGTTGCGTGAGCAACAGGGTTTTTTATTGCGATATTTTGTGATGATATCACAGAAAATAATCTACCTTTTGCTTATAATGTAGCTAGAAACTAAGTAAGGAGGTAGTCTAAATGAGATTAAAAGATAAAGTTGCAATCATTACGGGTGGAAGCCGTGGCATAGGATTTGCTACAGCTGATAAATTCTTGAAGGAAGGCGCTACAGTTGTATTGGCGGCAAGTTCACAGGAATCGGCAGATACTGCTGTAGATAAATTAAAAGAAAAATATCCCAATGCAATAGTTGCTGGAATTAGTCCAAATCTTGCAAGCATGGAGTCTGTCAGAAAGGCCTTTAAAGAGGCAATTGAAAAATATGGATGTGTCGATATACTGGTAAATAATGCAGGAATTTCAGAAAACACTTCATTTATGGATTATACAGAGGAGACTTTTGATAAAGTCATGGATCTAAATGTAAAAGGAGTATTTAATACTACTCGTGTAGCTGCAGAATGTATGGTGGCAAGAGGCAAGGGGGTCATTCTCTCAACTTCTTCCATGGTGAGTATTTCTGGACAGCCAAGTGGGTTTGCTTATCCTGCATCCAAGTTTGCAGTAAACGGATTGACTGTATCATTAGCAAGAGAACTAGGACCTAAAGGTATTCGTGTTAATGCAGTTGCACCTGGGATTACAGAAACTGATATGATGAAGGCCGTGCCAAAGGAAGTTATCGAACCTATGATTGAAAGAATTCCATTGCGTCGTCTTGGACAGCCAGAAGATATTGCCAATGCATTTGTGTTTCTTGCTTCAGATGAAGCGAGTTATATTACAGGTGTTATACTAAGTGTAGATGGTATGGCAAGAAGTTAAGGCAATGTGGTATGGTGATGTCATCACAGAAAAGAAATAAAATTCAGATTATAATAAAGCCACAAAGTAATGATAGGGAGGATTATAAAATGACTGCAATTAATATCAATAAAAATAATTTCCAGAATGAAGTAATGAATTCTGATAAACCTGTCCTTTTGGATTTTTGGGCGCCTTGGTGTGCTCCTTGTCGTATGGTGGTTCCTGTCATAGAGGAGATTGCAGGTGAACGCCCTGATATCAAAGTTGGTAAAATCAATGTGGATGAGCAGCCTGAACTGGCAAGTGAATTTAGTATTATGAGTATCCCAACTTTGGTGGTTATGAAGAATGGGAAGATTGTACAACAGGTTTCAGGTGCGAGACCTAAGAATGCAATTTTAGAAATGCTTTAAGGAGGTGCGCTAATGAGATTTTTTGATTTCCTTAAACAGGCGAATATTAATCAAGGGATAGAGGAATATAAAAGGACTGCTGGTGCAGTTCTGATGGATGTACGTACTCCGCAGGAATATCAGGAAGGGAATATACCAGAAAGTAAAAATGTACCGTTACAACAACTTAACAATGTTGTTTCAGTAGCGAAAAATACAGAAATTCCACTGTTTGTATACTGTTATTCCGGAGCCCGAAGTCGTCAAGCAACAGGGTTGTTGCAACGAATGGGATATTCTAAAGTAAATAATATCGGTGGCATTGTTGCTTATTCAGGAAAGGTGGAAAAATAAGATGAAGGTAATAATCGTAGGCGGTGTAGCCGGAGGAGCTACAGCTGCAGCAAGAATACGAAGACTGGATGAACATGCAGAAATTACTGTATTTGAAAGATCTGGATACATATCTTATGCGAATTGTGGGCTTCCGTATTATATTGGCGATGTGATCACAGATCAGGAAGAACTTACACTACAGACACCGGAGAGTTTTTTCGCACGCTTCCGTATTAACATGAAAATTCATCATGAAGTTATCTCCATACATCCGGATCGTAAAACTGTTTCAGTGAAAAATTTGGAGAATGGTGAGATATTTGAAGAAAAATATGATAAGCTGATCCTTTCTCCAGGTGCAAAGCCAACACAGCCGAGACTTCCTGGAGTAGGTATTGATAAGCTTTTTACACTTCGTACAGTAGAAGATACTTTTCGGATAAAGGAATATATTAGTAAGAATCATCCAAAATCTGCAGTGTTGGCTGGTGGAGGTTTTATTGGCTTAGAGCTGGCAGAAAATTTGAGGGAGCTTGGCATGGATGTTACAATCGTCCAGCGGCCTAAGCAGCTGATGAATCCATTTGACCCGGATATGGCATCCATGATCCATAATGAAATGAGAAAGCATGGAATAAAACTGGTACTAGGCTATACAGTAGAAGGATTTAAAGGAAAAGACAATGGAGTGGAGATCTTATTAAAAGATAATCCATCCCTTCAGGCTGATATGGTAGTGCTGGCAATCGGAGTCACACCAGACACAGCATTAGCAAAAGAAGCCGGTCTGAAACTTGGCATCAAAGAAAGTATCGTAGTGAATGACAGAATGGAAACTTCTGCACCGGATATTTATGCAGCAGGTGATGCAGTTCAGGTAAAACATTATGTTACGGGTGATGATGCGCTGATTTCTTTAGCAGGACCAGCCAATAAACAGGGCAGAATCATTGCTGATAACATTTGTGGCGGTGATAGCCGTTACCTGGGCAGTCAGGGAAGCTCCGTTATCAAAGTATTTGATATGACAGCAGCTACCACAGGTATCAATGAAACCAATGCCAAAAAGTCAGGATTAGAGGTAGATACAGTAATTCTTTCGCCTATGAGTCATGCCGGTTACTATCCCGGTGGAAAAGTGATGACCATGAAGGTGGTTTTTGAAAAAGAGACTTATCGCTTGCTTGGTGCTCAGATTATTGGATATGAAGGAGTTGATAAACGTATTGATGTACTGGCAACAGCAATTCATGCAGGGCTGAAGGCAACCCAGTTGAAAGATTTGGATCTCGCATATGCACCGCCTTATTCCTCTGCAAAGGATCATGTAAATATGGCAGGATTCATGATAGACAATATAGCAAAAGGGACCTTAAAACAATGGCATTTGGAAGATATGGATAAGATTTCTAAAGATAAAAATGCTGTGTTGCTGGATGTGAGAACGGTAGATGAATTTAGCAGGGGGCATATTAATGGATTCAAAAATACTCCTGTAGATGAACTGAGGGAACGAATTAACGAAATTGAGAAAGGAAAGCCTGTGTATCTGATATGCCAAAGTGGTCTGCGCAGTTACATTGCCAGCCGTATTCTGGAAGGAAATGGATATGAAACATATAACTTTTCCGGTGGATTCCGCTTCTATGATGCAGTGGTTAATGACCGTACGCTGATCGAAAGGGCATATGCATGCGGTATGGATTATTAGAAATAAACAAATTTTTTATAGTTTAATCGTAGTATAAAAAGATCCCCCATTTATTAGAACGACTTTCATAATTCTGATAAATGGAGGATTCTTTAAATGTTATAGAAAAACAGTTTTATGATCTTTGTAGTGTTTCCAGTCTTTTCGAATCAAGGATTGTGATTTTACCGCGGGAGAGTTTGACGAGTCCTTCGCTTTGAAAGTATCGGAGCATTCGAGTGATAACTTCCCTGTGGGAACCAAGATGGTTGGCGATGGTTTCGTGAGTGATCTTTAATTCATTTGTTCCTTCGATAGAGGTCTCTTCTAAAAGAAATGAAGCAACACGCTTATCCAAACTCTTCCACATGATTTGTTCAATCAGCCACATGACATCAGAAAAACGGGTAGCCATTAACTCATTGGTATAGTTTGCGACAGGAGCAGAATCCTTCATGATACCCTTATAGATTTCAGCAGGGATAATCCAAAGATCCGTATCTTTTTCTGCTTCAATGGTTACTTCAAATTGGATGGACCGCATGATACATGAGGCGGATAAAAGACACATATCCATATCGAACAGACGGTAAAGTGTAATCTCCCGTCCTTCATCTGAAAGTATGTAGGTTCGAAGCTGCCCGGATTTAACCAGTAATAATCCAGTACAGTCCAGGTTTCCATTGTGAATGATCGTTCCTTTTTTAACAACCTGTGTGATTAAATTGTCTGAAATTAGTTTTTTCTGTGCTATGTTTAAGTCACTCCATAGTGGAAAATAATTTTCGAAGTTCATAACAGTTATCTCCTTTATGAACATAGTATACTTGCTTTTTTAAGATGCGTCAATTCTATAATTGACATATGCCATAAATAAAAATATACTGATTATAGTACATGATTGATGTAAATATGAGGGAGGGAAAAAGAATGCAGGGAGATGTCAGTTTTACATTTTTGGACCGAATTGAAGAGGTAGAACTGAATATTGTAGATAGACGATGGCAGTCTGCACTGGCATTGGCATTGACTTTGCCAGATATTTGCGGAGGTATTGCTTTCCCGGAAATTGTTAAACATTATCGAGATGGGCGGGTTATGCTGGATCGGCAAAAAAATCCGACCCGTGATGTGGGAACCCAGTATATCCGCTGGTTTGATGAATATGCAGGGGAGCACTTTAAACTATCTCAATCCGATGAAAAGCCATATATTTGCGGAGAACGCTGTTGGCAGCTTCGGTGTGAATATCTTCATCAAAACAAAGGATTTTTAAATGATGAAAATAATATACACTTTCATCTTGGATTAAACTGTGGAATGTCAGTTTGTCAGTTGGACAGTATGAACATACAGGAGAACAGAATCGATATTCGTATAGACATAGAACAGTTTTGTCTGAGAATGTGCAAAGCGGCAAAGAGTTACTATGATAAAGTTAATTTGGAAAAAGACTTTAGTCTCTATAATACACCAGTTTTAGATTTTATTCAGGTAACACAAAAAAAGAAAGATGCTTCTATTATTGCACTGATCTGTGGCAATGAACGCTATGCAAAAGGATTAAAAGAAGCATTGCAGTTTATTTCAGAGCAGATCATGCTGTTTTACACACCGGAAAGTGCTAAAACAACATTAGGAAAACATAAGCCGGATCTTTGGATTGTTACCGAAGATATGACGAGACAACCGAATCAGCCATGGCGTGCTGACAGGACGACACCTGTAATTTTAATCACAGGTAATTCCGATTCTGTTGAGATTAAAAAGGAACCAGGGAAAGTAACTATTCTTTCTATGCCATTGTCGATAGTTGATTTTCGGAAAACCGTCAAAATATATGTGTCGTGAGGAGACGTTTATGCTGTATATAATACTATTATTTGCATTCATAGTTGCATATTTGATGATGCTTATGCGGAGACAGAAAGATAAGATGAGCGAAATTAAAATACAAATGGATCAACTGCAAGCACAACATGATCAATTGCAGAAAGAAAGGGATCAGTTACTAGAACAGATGAATCATCTGGAAGAGCAACGAGAACACTTGCAAATGCAAACAGATCAGGCATTTCGGAGTACTGATGAAATTGAGAAAATTTGCGATGAAATATGGCATCATGCTAATACTATCCACCTTTATTCTTCGTTATCTGAAGAAGAAAGCAAATCTATAACAATGAAAGAAAAACAAAAAATAATTATTAGAACAATTGAGGAGATTCTAAACATCATATATAAATATAAAGGTGATGTATAATAAAAATATGTCATTTTAGTTATTAGCGGTCAAGGTAAATTCTTATGTAATAATATCACAGAAGAATTTACCTTTTTCAGGTACAATAGAGATAACAAATTTGAAAGGGGAACAAAGCATTGGCAAAAAGAGTGGCAAGTGTCGATAAAAAAAGATGCGTTGCCTGCGGAGTATGCGAAAATACTTGTCCGTTGGCAGCGGTTAAAGTCCATCGTGGGTGCTATGCGGTAGTAGAAGAAACATTGTGTGTAGGATGCGGAAAATGTGCAAAGTCCTGTCCAGTAGGCTGTATTGAAATGAGAGAGAGGGTAACAGTGTGAAGAAAAAGAAGCATTGGTATGATTATTTATGGATATGGGCGATCATTTATTTTGCTCTTGGTTTTTTTAATATTTTGTTCGCTTGGTTTGGGATGATTGATTTCTTGGTGCCGTTAGGAATAGCAATATTCGGTGGAAATAAATTTTTCTGTAATCATTTGTGTGGACGTGGCCAGCTTTTTAGTAAGCTTGGTGGAGATTTAAAATGCTCAAGAAATAAACCAACCCCGAGATGGATGAGTTCAAAATGGTTCCGATATGGCTTTTTGATATTTTTCCTTACAATGTTTGGTAACATGGTATTTCAGACATATTTAGTTGGTGCCGGAGCATCCTCCTTGCGTGAAGCCATCAAACTATTTTGGACCTTCCGTGTTCCATGGGGATGGACATATACTGCAGGAACAGTAGCTGATTGGGTGGCACAGTTTAGTTTTGGATTTTATAGTTTGATGCTTACATCTCTGCTGTTAGGGTTGATCGTAATGACGTTATATAAGCCAAGAACCTGGTGTGCATTTTGTCCAATGGGAACAATGACGCAGGGCATCTGTAAATTAAAAAATAATGAAAATAAGTAATACTATTAGGTGGTCTATAAAAGGCATATGTCAAAAACGTTATTGACATATGCCTTTTATAGGACTATTATATAAGAAAAGAGAGCAAGGAGCAGTTTATGTCGAGACCAGTAAAATGCAGAAAAGTCTGCCATTTCCCCAATGTTTTAGAATTTCTTCCGGCAGATGATACGGAGAAAAAAACACCCATTGTTCTGACGGTAGATGAGTACGAGACAATCCGTCTTTTGGACAAGAAAGGTTACAGTCAGGAGCAGTGTGCAGTATCTATGCAGATTGCAAGAACGACGGTCCAGCGGATTTACGAGATTGCCCGGAAGAAAATAGCAGATGCACTTATTGACGGACATCCGCTCAGAATTGAGGGCGGGGATTTCAGAATCTGTGACGGTCAGAGCGGCAACTGCAGCTTTGGAGGATGTTACAAACAGGAAATTTACAAAAAATATGCAGCAGAAAAAGGAGAAGGTATTATGAGAATAGCAGTAACATATGAAAATGGACAGATTTTCCAGCACTTTGGACACACAGAGACATTTAAGATTTACGATATAGAGGAAGGAAAAGTAGTACATTCAGAAGTAGTAGATACGAATGGAAGCGGACATGGCGCATTGGCAGGAGTTCTTAATGCATTGAATGCAGATGTTTTGATTTGTGGCGGAATCGGAGGCGGCGCACAGACAGCGTTAGCGGCAGCAGGCATCAAGCTTTTCGGAGGAGTTTCCGGAGATGCAGATGAAGCAGTAGAAGCTTTTATCAATGAAACACTTGAGTATAATCCAAATGTGAAGTGTTCTCATCACGAGCACAGCCACGGGGAAGGACATACCTGTGGCGAGCATGGATGTGGAAGCCATAGCTGTCATTAAGAAGAATAACAGAAAATAATAATACGAAAGGATGTGCCAAGGTAATGGAGAAGTTACCGGAGTGCATCCTTTCGTATTATTATTTTCCGGAAAAATAGATTGTACTTTTAAGACAATAGTTAAAGTTTGTGGATGTTGTGACAAGCATTATATTTGGAAACAAAGAAAAGTGGATTGTTGCTTATGTTATACGAGCGTTATTTATAATTCAAATTTATCCAGATCATTCGGGACATAGAGGGTTCCATGGTAATACATGGAGCCTTCTTTTGTATATAGCTCTTTCCGATGCTTTAGTGTGTCATCTTCGGTATGATACAGGATCAAGTTCCGGATCTGTAGGGTTTCAGTCAGTTCACAGGCATCCTTTACCGTGGAATGATGCTTCTTATAGGGCTGGTATTTGTCAGCTTGCGCATAAAGGCAGAATGCTTCATGAAGAAGCCATTTGCTGTCTTTGGCATATGTTTCCTCACAAGGGTTAAATGGTTCATCACCGCAGCAGGTTAATTTTTCCCCATCGTCTAAGGCCATGGAAAAGCCAAACTGCTTTGCCTTAGTAGATTGAATATCAAAAAAGGTTACTTTATGTTTTAGAATGTCTTTTTCTTCTCCGTCTTTTACTTTAATCATATGAATCTGTTTGCCAATGGCAGCGCAGTGTTTCTTCTGAAGGAGCAATTCTGCCATGGAGTGCAGGATATGAATGACTTCTTCATGCCCATAAATATTCAGTTCCCGCTCCAGACCTTTTTCTGCAATATTTTGACCAAACAGACGCATAATCCAGACAATTCCCATAATATGGTCTATGTGTTTATGCGTAACAAAGACATCTGTGATTTCCCGCCAGTCAATATCCACATTTTTTAACTGCTTCATAATAGTATTGCCACCGCCACCATCAACCAGAAAATAGTGACCATCATTTTCAATAGCAAAACAGGTATTGTAGCATTTCGTGACCATGGCATTGCCGGTACCTAGAATAGTAAGTTTCATGATGTGTGCCTCGCTTTCTGTAGAAATTAGATTCTATTTTAGCGAATATATTCAAAATTGTATAGCATTTGAATCATTAATGCAATCGCAAGAAAAAAGCAAGAATTTAAGCGGGAGTATATTTCCTCTTTTGCCAAGAAGATGATGGAACAGATTCAGTATATATCGGAGAAGCATTTTATGGAATTCCGGAGAATAAAGCCAAAGAACAAATAATTTTTACAACTTAAAAAGCAATGCAAATACAACCTTATAATGATAGAATACAACTATCGCTCAGCACCATCGCGTTTACTGATAATAAAGAGAGGGCAGCCGGAATGAATTTAAAAGAAGTTTATGAGATTTTTTATCCAGGTAAATGTGGAAAACTCCCATCCGTTTGGAAGGTTCCTCCCAAATATCGTTCGAAAAAAGAGTTTTTCGAAGAACTTCTTCCGATAGAAATACGATGGCTTAATTATAAAATCTGGAATGACAAAGCGAGAAGAAGCAGATTCCTTTCAGATTGTAAAAAAGAAGCACGGTATATTGCAGCATTGCGTACATATTTGTTTGAACATCCATGGACTATTTCAAGGATAGAAGGAAAAGCGAAGACTCTTTTATCCGGTCAGATTTCTGAAGAGTGCATGAATGACAGATTTTTGCAGATCATAGATGAAGAAGAAGTTGAGATTTCCAGAAATCTCAGAAGATATTTGTTTGATACTGAGGCGAACCGCCTGAAAACAAGATGGGAAAACGTCCTGACGTTTTATGTCCTTTTGGCCATTTTCCCAAAAGAAATTAATCAGATTTATATACAGTATATATATAATCGGGAACATAATATACATTTTAAGGAAGAAGAGGATAGTAATAGTTCAACAGAGAAAGACGGCATATTATTTCAATATGAATACCCACCGGATATGGGCATTGTATCTCCCGGAGAAATAATAAATCATACGTGGGTAATGAAAAATGTGGGTAATATTTTATGGGAAAATCGTTATTACGAATGCAACCAGTCTGTGATTGAATTAGACGAAAAAAACAGAATCCTTCCTCTCCCCCAAATTGTTTACCCGGGGGATAAGGTGTCTCCCAGTGTATCGTTTTATGCACCGGAAACACCCGGAACTTATGTTATGAACTGGAAAATGAAAGATGGTAATGGTAATGAGGCTTTTCCGGACAGATTAGGACTAGGATTACATTTCATGGTATTGGATTTGGAAGATGAGAAAATATCCCGGGTAAAAAATGGCGGGAATTATAAGGTAATAGAAGAAATACCCCGGCATCCGGTCACAAGTATCTCGGGAAAGCTGCATTCGCATACATGGATCATTGAAAATACAGGAACAACTATATGGAATGAGTATTATTTAGAGTGTATCAATGGGGATAACTTTTCGTACGCAAAAAGAGAATTATGTGTACCATTCAAAAAACGTGTTATGCCTGGTGAACGGATCTCCGTCAAAGTGGAATTTGCAACTCCACCGATCGAAGGTATCTATTTCATGGTTTGGCAAATTATGAAAAAAGATGGAACACCGGCGTTCCCGAAAAACAGGAAGCTTGAAGTTCTGCTGAACCTGATATGAAAAGATGTCGGATAACTATTCGGCAGGTAGTATCCCGCGAGACATTTGGGCTTGTAACTGTAAAGATACTGAACAGCTACGATGCCTGAATAAAACAGAGAGAAGATATCTTGTACCTGCAGGAAGGAATCGAAAGAACAATATGAACTATGTAGTTACAATTTTAACTGAAAAATACTTATATCGAGTGAATATAGAAGGCGGAATAAAATATACCCTTGGATCCGGAAAAAAAGATTTATTTCCGATGTCAGAGCTTGGTATAGATGGGCAGCTTGGGATGTGTTTTAACGAAAAAAAAACAAGTATTGAAGTTAACTGCAAAGACAATCCCTCTGTCAGTAAAGGAAATTAACGAAGAAGCCAGATTAGTTCACATTTGCGGATATCCGAAGATAGAAGTAAGTTTTACAAGGGATACAGGAGAATATCCGGAATCATATGCTATTCCTTATGAGTGTCAGATTCATATTGGAAGATCTAAAAAGAATGATATTGTTCTGAATGAGTCCTATGTGAGCAGAAATCACCTGCTTATCACAGCCGAAAGAGGCAGAATTCGAATAGAGGATCTGGAGAGCACATATGGCACCTATCTGAATGGAAGTCCCGTGAAAAAAGCAATGCTGAAATCCGGGGACGAAATTGACATTTGTGATCTGCGTATGATCTGCAAGGAGAACAGACTATATTTTTATAACCTTCATGAAACACCGGAATTCAAATATCAGAAGGAGATCAATCACCCCGGGATGGCGACGGATATTGTCTCTACGCGGAAGGGATATCCTATATACCATCGCTCGCCGAGAATCAGAGAGTCTTTGCCTGTGGATGAGGTGAGATTATCGCATTTACCCAATAAACCACAAAAATTTTCTATCAGAAAAGCGAACTTTTTGCCACTTTTAAGCAGCGGTGCCATGGCGGGAGCATCCATTGCCATGTCGACTTTTTCTCCTGCTATGCTTGCTATGCGCGCGGCGATGATGATTTCTCCTGTTGGGAGTTTGATTGGAAACAGTAATAAAAAAGCACGTAAGATGCTTATGGTCGAAGAAGAAGAACGCTTCCGGAAATATGCGGACTATATTGCCGGAGAAAAAGCACATATTCGTGCCATTGGAGAAAAGCAAAGAGAAATCACGAATCAGGAGAATCCTGCGCCGGAAATCTGTGAAACAATTTTAAATAAGATGTCGACTTCTTTATGGGAGAGAACAGCGACAGACTCAGACTTTTTACAAGTCAGGATGGGAGCCGGGTACGCCCCTCTTTGCGTAGAGGTAAAGCCTCCTACGGATGTCAACGATTTTCATATGGAAAGGGATGAACTGGAGGAGTTAACGGATCGGATTATACAGGAGACGCATCTGGTAGATGATGTTCCTGCCAGACTGGATCTCCTAAAGTATAGTTCTGTGGGTGTGATCGGAAACAGACGCAAGGTAACAGACTTACTGAAGAATCTGCTGGTTTCACTTTCCACACTACATTTCTTTAGAGACGTTCGTATTGTAGGCGTTTTTGATCCGGAAGAAGAGGAAGAATGGAAATCTATGCGCTGGCTTCCGCATATCTGGGATGATGAATTACAGACGAGATACTTGAGTTTTGATCCACTTACTGCAGAATCTTTCGAGAGCGCCACACTAAGCGGAGAAAAAGACCATGTGGATTCTTATGCGAAATTCCGGGAAAAAGTAAACAGTATCCTTGCGGAACGAAAAGATCCGGATTTTCAGGCAAAATGGAAAAACGGGATGAGTCCGGTTCCACATTATATTTTTCTTTTTGCTTCCAGGAAAAAAACGGAGTGCTTTCTGCCTATGCTTTCCGAAAATGATCCTGCAATGGGTATCTCAACAATCTTTTTATATGATGAACAGTATTATCTGCCGAACTTTTGTCAGTATATCGTAAATGTAGACGATCCTTATGATGACAGGACGGCTACTGCTTTTTACAAATACAGAGCAGATGAAAAAATGTGGTTTACTATGGATCCGCCGATTTCGCAGAGAAAGTTTGATGCGTTTTGCAGACAGATGTCGGCGATCGAGGCTGAAGATGCCGCTGCCAGGGGACAGATCCCATCTTCGCTTACCTTCCTGCAATGCATGGATGTAAACAGGGTGCGGGATCTGAACGTACTGGAGAGATGGAAAAAGAATGACAGTGCTGTGAATATCACGGCACCTTTAGGAGAAGGAGAGGGTGGCAAGCTGTTTTCCTTATCCCTTCACAGACACTGCTCTCATGGGCTTGTGGCAGGTATGACAGGATCAGGAAAGAGTGAATTACTTATTTCATGGCTTTTGTCCATTGCCTGCAATTATCATCCGGAAGATGTTTCATTTGTAGTGATTGATTATAAAGGCGGGAGTACGGCATATGCTCTTGAAGAACTGCCACATGTTTGTGGGATTATTACAGATGTTGGCAGTGGCATTGACAGATGTATGCAATCTCTGGAGTACGAACTGCGGCGAAGAGAAGACATTTTTGCTTCGGTAGGTGCCAAGGATATCAAGGAGTACATAAAAGGGCATCACAAGGGAGAATTTCAGGAAGCTGTACCAAGGCTTCTGATTGTGTTTGACGAATTTAAAGAGCTGATCAAGGAAAGACCGGTTGTCAAGAAAATGGTTGATTCCATAGCTGCAAAGGGAAGCTCTCTGGGAGTACATCTGATTCTGGCTACCCAGAGTCCTGCAGATGCGGTAGATGAGGGAACCTGGAATAATACCCAGTATCAGATCTGTATGAAGGTGCAAAACGCTGCCGCCAGTAAGGTGATGATTCATGAACCGGATGCGGCCATGATCACACAGGCAGGAAGAGCTTATGTAAGGGTTGGAACCTCCGAAAAGGCAGAAACCTTCGCACTGATTCAATCCGCCTGGTCCGGTGCTCCTTATCGGGAAAATAAAGAACAGGGTGCTTTGGAAGTGCGTTATGTAACCATGGATGGTTCGCGCATCAAAACAGTAGAAGAAAATCATACACGATTTGTTTCGGATAAGAAAGAAATTGAGGCTGTGATAGCTTATATAGCGAAAACAGCCCAAGCGGCAGGTATAGAGAAACAGCCATCACCGTGGAAAACAGAACTTCCGGATCTCTTCAGCTGGAAGAAGCTGCCGGTGGAAGGCAGCTTTGACGGAGAAAAATGGGAGATGACAGAGGCTCCATGGTTATCGGTGCCGGTTGGTATATTTGACAGGCCGGAGCTTCAGATGCAGGGAGTACAGTATATGGACTTCCTGAAGGAAGGCAATTTTGGGGTCTTTGGAAGCCCCCAGACAGGGAAGACATCTCTGCTTCGGACAATTGCAACATCTTTATGCCGCATGTATTCTCCCCGGGATATACATCTTTATATCATTGCAGATATGGCCGGTATGGAGGCTTTCCCGCAGGTAGGAGGCGTTGTGGGATCCGGACAGGAAGAAAAGCTTGGCAAGCTCATAAATATGCTGATCAGTTTTCAGGAGGAGAGAAGAAAAATTTTCAATCAGGAGAGAGTGGATTCTCTGAAAGCTTACCGGGAACTGGTCAGTGAAGAGATGCCGGCTGTCTTTGTTTTGATCGACCGCTTCAGTGGCATTCTGGAGTCAAACCAGGATTATAAAGACGTATTTGTTCGTCTTTTCAGTGAGGGACCATCAAAAGGAATCTATTTTGTTTATACAGGTGTAAATAATACAGGCGTGCCTTATAAGCTGACAGCCAATGTTTCCGGGGCAATTTCTTTCATGCAGGCCGACCGGAGTGAATACAGCACTTTGATAGGACAGGTGAGGGACACAAGATTACCGAATAGAGTGGGTAACGCTCTGATCAAAGTAAATCAGGAACTGATCAATTTCCAGAAGGCAATGTACGAACCGGGAGAAAATGATAAAGAGCGGGAAATGGCGCTGAAAGCAGAAGCAGAAAGCATGACAGAAGCTTGGAGAGGAAAGCCGGCTTTGAAGATACCGGTTCTTCCGGAAAGTATTTCGGTGAAAAGCATGGCAGATCTCAGCGGCAGCGAGCAGGGGATAGCCGTTGGACTGGATACAGAGAGCATAGAAGCGGTTTATGTAAAACCGGGAGAAACAACGGCAATGGCTGTTACCGGAAGAGTTGGATGTGGAAAGAGCACAATGCTTCAGAGAATAGGGCAGATGGTATTGGAAGTGGATGAAAATACACTTTTATATTGTCTGGATACAGAGAAAAAATCTCTGGCGAAGCTGCAGGAGAAAGGAACTGCTTATGCGCGATTGTCAGAAGTCGAGAAAGTACAGGATGTATTCGCTCAGATTTTAAAGGAATTGATGAGTCGTATGCAGAGAAGAAAAGAAGCTGCGACGGAAATCGAGAAAGAACCCTGGATCATCCTGCTTATTGATGACATAAAAGAATGTAACAGCTTACCGGATGATATACAGATGCAGCTGCACCGGATCATGACAAAGACGAAAGGCTATGGTGTGCTGGTTCTCTGTGGGATCCGGCAGGGCGATCTTTTCAATTTTTATACGCAGGATCAGCTCGGCGTGGATCTCAAATCTTCCGGAACTGCTCTGGCGTTGTCTGATACGGCAGTGCATTACGAAGGCTTTTATAAAAATAATTTTGCGCAAAGCCAGAGAAATGCAGAGCTGGAGAAAGGGTTTGGAATCTTTTTTGCAGATAATGGCGGCAGGAAAATCAAGTGCATAGACAGTCAGGAGGCAGGGAGATGAATCGAATCATAGTCACAATAAGAATAAATCAGAAAAAAGAATATGATTTGGAACTTCCTGTTCATCAGAAAATCAAAGATCTGATGCAGGATATTTCAGATTCGCTGGAAGGACTGGATCCATTGTCCTGGTTTGACCCGGAAAAGGTCAGCTTTATGGACAAAAGAACAGGTAGAAGATTAAACCCGGAGAATTCTTTACTGGAAGAGTGTGTATGGAATGGAGATATCCTGGAAATACAGGGATACAAATAGAATAATGTATCCGGAATAAAGAAATCAGCAAATGACAGGAGCTTAAAAACCTTACAGGTTTTTTAAGAATAAAAAAGTCAGAAATGACGTATCAAAGAAAGGTGGAAATCAAATGAAAATTATTGTAACTCCAGAGGAAATGAGAAGCAACGCAACAAGTCTTCGCAGTGAAAAAGCTAATTTTGAACAGTGTATCAGCAGCATGCGTACAATCGTAAACAGTATGAGTGGCGTATTCGAAGGTGAGGCTGCAGCAGCTTATGTATCAAATTTTGAAAGCTACAATGGTCAGTTTACGGCTTTTGGAGAACTTCTGGAAAGCTTTGCACAAAAGCTGGATACCGCTGCCAATACTATGGAGGAAACTGACGGAGGACTTGCAGCATCCATGGGTCAGTAAGGAATGAGCGATGGAAAGAATGAAGGAATTACTACTGTCCCCGGAAGAAATCTATTATATCGGAAAAGTAAGCGGCGGAAAATATCTGGATTATGATTATATTGCCGCTATGAAGGATATTGGAAAACGGGGGAAAATAAAAGAACAGGAAATTCTGGATAGTCTTGAAAGAAAGGGATATGCCCAGGAGGATTTCCTGGGCAACCTGGAAGTAGAGCCGGCATGTATAGAAATATTACAGCCTCTTTATCAGGGAATGTATGAATCGGAACTGATCTTGCGGGAAGAGGTCGGAGAATCTGTACATTATAAATTTCATCATATGGAGAATCGGATCACATCCGTAGAGTGCCGGTCACAGGAGTACCGGATCAGGGTGCAGGACAAAGAGGGGATAGAAAGGATGCTTTCTCCCCTTTTGGAAAACAATGTGCAGACGGAGAAAAAAGAAGCATATATCGCGACTGACCAGGCAGAAAGAAGTATCATTCTGAAAGGTACTCATATTGGAAAGGATACCTGTCTTTATTTTTACGCAGAAAAAGGCGGATATTTCTATGAAATGGATCCGGAACAGGCAGAGGAAAAGATACTTCGCCTGGTTGAAAAAAATGTCGTTTGTGAGCAGGTAAAAAAGATTCTGACAGGAGACTGAAAAAATGGCATACAGAGATGAAAATGGAAAAATAACGATTGATGATGTCGCGGCCGGAGAGGATATCAGAAAAATCGAGCGGGCACAGGCTATCCTGCAAAATGCACTGCAGAGCCTGAGAGCAGCGCAGACAGAAGGGGCAAATTCGAAAGGCCAGACGGCACAGGCTATTTATGATAAATCTCAGGAACTGATCAACCAGATTCAAAGGCTCGATAATAATCTGGAAGAAACAACAAATTATATTCGCCATGTGCTTGCTGTGTATAAGGCAAAGGATGAAATGCTTAAGGCGATTATGGCATCACAAAATATGGTTTAGAGTGGAGGGATTCGACATGGCTAATATCAGAATCGACACAGATGGATTGCAGAATAATATTTCCTCTATGAGAGCTTATGTGAATGAACTGGATTCTTTGAATGCGCGGACGCAGTCACTTTTGGCACAGATTGCTTCTTCCTGGGAGGGAGAGGCAAGCACGGCGTATATTAATATTATGACAGAGAGAATGCAAAAAGCAGGGCAGATGAAAGAACTTTTACAGGAATTTATCTCCTATATGGAGGCTGCCAGGACAAAATTTGCATCAAGAGATCAGGAAGGTGCAAGTGCTATCAGGGGATGCTAGGAGATGAGAAGATGATTATAGATGTGAATCCACAGACGATTACGGAAATTGCACAGACCATTGCAAATGCTTATGGAGAAGTGGAGGAGGCTGCAAGAATTCTGACTTCCATCACGGAACATAATAACTGGAATTGCAAAGAGAGGGATGCTATCAATGATTACACCCATTCGAATGCCCGGGAGATTTTGAAAATCAGTGAGAAATCTGGAAATTTTGCAAATGTCATGAAAATAGTTGCAGAGAACTTTACGACAGATGAGAAAAATATATCAGAAATGTTTACCAGTGTCGAAAGTATGATTGGATCCATACTTTCGATCCGGCCGATCGGAGCCGGAAACAGGACAAGTAATCTCCCGGAAGGGGTAATGCCGATTTGCAAATCAGGCGGACCAGAAGATTTTAAGTTGTCTTCCGTGATTGAGCTGGCAAGCTTGAAACTGTAATGTACTCTCAGAAAGACTCCGGGAGTACATTTGTAAGGACAGGAGGAGAAGAATGGCATCCAGAATTATATTAGATCCGGAAACCCTGTTGGCGCAGGCTGGTGAAATGCAGAATCTGACAGCAGAGTATGAAGCCCTGTTTTCAAAGGTTACAGGTACCTTGAATGATACAAACAATCATTGGAGTGAACTGTTAGCACATAATTTCGCAGGAAAAATAAGCAGTGCCCAGCAAAGTTTCACAGGTATTACAGAGCTTCTTTCCAGCGGGGCTGCTGCGGCGAAAAACAGTGCCGCAACCATGCAGTCGGTAGACCAGTCTCTTGTTAAGGTGTTTGGAGGAGAAGCAGGCGCGGGAATCAGTTCCGGGCAGGTACAAGGTGTGATTGATGTCATAGAGGATTACAGGAAAGCCGAAAAGACATCCAAGAAAGTAAAAGTAAAAAGTAAAAAGAAAAAAGACAGTTTTCTGGACTCATTGAAAGCAGATTTGGCAGGAGTATCGAAAGCAGTTATTAAAAAGGGGAAGAAGACTGTTGCAAAAATAAAAAAATCCTATGATGAGAAAGGCTTTGTTTATAAAGCTCTTCAATATGGTAAAGCCGCTGTAAAAGTCGGCGAAGGTGTCATCAAAATTGCCGGTGCGGTAGCTCTGGTAGCAGGTTCCGGTGGTGCAGCACTTCCGGTAGCTACCTGCCTTGCGCTTAGTGCCGGTAATGATGTTTATAATGCCATGATGGATGCAACATACACCTATACCGGCGACTTTAACAAGATCGGTAATACAAATTTATTAAAGGAATTTCTTGTAAAACAAGGCAGAGAGACGGGAGAAGCCCTCTTTGGAGATAAGAAGCTGGGAGAAGAGATGGGCAACTGGGTCTATACAGGAGTGGACATTGTTTCTTTCTTAAATGGTGTAGATCAGCTTGGAAAATCTTTTGGAAAATTTCAAACCGCAATAACCGGTACCGCAGGAACGTCAAAGGTGTGGGGAGAAATTCACATGAAGGACGTGATCGAAAATACACATAAACTTTACAAGAAAGATGGAATCATTAAGACTGTGCTTCGCATAGATCCAACCTCTGTAGGTAATTTTGGATATGATGTCGTCACAGGTGCGATGAAAGCGATTCAGTCAGCAGGCAAACTTGGCAGTACAATAGCAGATCTGGCGTTTGGTTAAGAGGAGAAAGGAAAATAAAATGGCAAAGCAATTATTACCAAATGGAAGTGTCGTAACTTTAAAAGGTGCGACAAAGAAGCTAATGACAATTGGCATTGAGGTTGAAATGGAAGGGGATGAAAAAACCTACGATTATATCGCGATTCCCTATCCGGAAGGTTATATCGATTCAGAAACCATGTTCCTTTTTATGCAGGAGGATATCGAGAACGTATCTTTCGTAGGTTTTGTAGATGCACAATTGCAGGTTTTTCGAACTGCGTTGGAAGAAACCGATGAAAATGATGAATAGTATCATAATGACAGGCTTCGGGAGAATCTCTGCCGCCTGTGGCTGTCATACAGGCAGGAGAAGAAAAAACAATGAGGATAATTTTTTCTTCGCGGGCCGCTATATGGCAAGCGATAACAATGGACTTGGCAGTATCCTGGAAAAAAGCTTTTCCTTAAAAAAGGATCGGTTCTTTGCTGTTTTTGACGGTATGGGAGGCGGAGAATATGGTGAAATTGCTTCCTATATGGCTGCAAAGGCAACAGAGCAGTATTTGAATGCAGAAGAAGCAGCTGATATTGCAGATAAAAAAGACTATCTGGAAAAAATGTGCACCCACGTAAATGACAGGATATTTAAGGAAACCCTTCGTTTGAATGCAGAGATGATGGGATCTACTCTGGCAGGACTGTATTTTACAGGCAGTCAGGTATGGACTGTGAATGTGGGGGACAGCAGATGCTTTCTCTTACGAGACAGGAAACTTCAGCAGATTTCCGAAGATCAGACCGATGAAGCCTATATGAAAGAAAATGGGATTCATGGACGAAAACCATATCTGACACAGTATATGGGAATGGATCCTGAGGAAGTGCGCGTGCTCCCATATGCGGACAGCCTGCAGCTTAAAAAAGGAGATCGCTTTCTTATATGTAGTGATGGTGTGAGTGACATGGTGTCCATAGAGTTTTTGGAAACTATGTTGCTGCAGACGCAAAGTCCGGCAAAGTGTGTAGATACAATCCTCGCAGCGGCTTTAGAAGCAGGCGGTAAGGATAATATTACAGCGATCGTACTGGAAATAAACAGATAGAATCAGAGGAGAGGCAAATGGAAGAGGAGAGATATCCGTCGCTGCCCTGGCAGGGATGGAAGATTGTAAAAAAGCTGGGACGGGGCGGCTACGGCAGTGTATATCAGGCACAGCGAAATTCTGCAGGTGTCATGGAAGATGCCGCCATAAAAGTGATTTCTTTCCCCAAGGATAAAGAAGACATTGAAGCGGATTTTACAGATGGTTACGATATTGTCAGCGTAAGAAACAAATATAAGGATATGCTCCACCGGTATGTCGATGAGTATCAGATCATGCTGGCGTTTAAGGGGCAGACGAATATTGTCAGCTGCGACGATTTTGCAACAAAACCGCATGAAGACGGGATCGGATGGGATGTTTTTATCCGGATGGAATTGTTGACCCCGTTAACTATGTTGATCAAACAGTATGCAGGAAGTATTCCGGAAGAAAAGGTTATAAAAGTCGGAATGGATATCTGCTCTGCGCTTATACTTTGTGAGTCTAAACATATCGTACATAGAGATATTAAGCCGGAAAATATTATGGTATCGGAGTTTGGAGATTATAAATTAGGCGATTTCGGAATTGCCAAAACTATGTATCACACAACTCAGGCGACGATTGCCGGCTCAGATCGATATATGGCACCGGAAGTAATTACAAGAAAAGAATATGGGAAAGAGGTTGACATTTACAGTCTCGGCTTGGTTCTTTACTGGATGCTGAACAACCGCAAGCGCCCTTTTATCGATGCGGATTATATACCCAGCAATGAAGAAAACGAGCAGGCACAGCTGAGAAGAGTGACAGGTGATCCCTTGCCACCACCCAAATATGGAAGCAGAAAATTACAGAATATTGTTCTGAAAGCATGTGCGTATGAACCAAAAGACAGATTTTCTTCTGCCAGAGAGATGTATCAGGCGCTGGCTGCATTACAGACTGACGGAAGCATGCCGGTGATACCGGAGCCTAAGCCATATGAAGATCCTACACCACCAGGTGGTAAAGATGAGTTGACAGGAGAATGGGGTTCCGCAGGTGAGGATGATCATGGAGGATGGGATTCCGTAAATGAGGTCACTCATGATGCAGGAAAGACTACAACACATAGAACAGAAGGAAAAGCGAATACAGGAGCAGAACCTGCTGTGCTGGAAGGTGCTTATCCGGATGAAAAGGAACTGAAAGCGATACGGAAGTCTTTGAATATCTGTACAGTTGTGATGGGTGTCTGTACTCTCGGCATTGGTCTGCTATGGTGTATCCCTATCAGAAAGAAAATTCTCAACAGAATAGACAGGCGGGAGCCGGTCAGCAACGGCTTAAAGATAGCGGCTACCTGGGTCGGTATGATACCGGGACTTTTGCTCCTTGTAAATGAGGATATCTGATGAAAGCGGGTGGAAAGGTTTAAAACGTAAGATAAGCCAAGGGAATTATTCAGCAGGTAGCATCCTGCGAGTGTACTGAACATTTACAGGAAAAGAAAGGAAGAGAGAGAATGAGAAATCGAAAAGATAAAATTTTTGCACTTATTGCGGCAGGGTGTCTGTGTTTATCCGGGTTAACAGGATGTGGAGAAATTAAGATGTCACCTGACAATATATCATCAAAATCAGATGATGGACTGATGGGATCTGTAAAGGAAGAGACAGATGCAAGTGACGAATCCGAAGCAGATGCTGCCGGTGAGGAGGATAAAGTAAGCAATGATATGATCGGAAGGTATGTATCCCAGGGATACGAGAACCCATCCTTTGGCTTTGCAATTGCCCTCCCGGATACGTATACATTGGAAAAGAGAACGAATCTCGAACTAAACGCGGATACCATCGAAGCCTCTAATGCAGATAGCACCTATGATTGGATAAGATCGCTGATAGCACTGGGCAGCGCGACAGTTTTTGAAGCAGAGGATGAGGATACTTATATTGGAGTGAACATTCAAAATGCTGCAGCTTTAGATGATACAAGTGTGTGGGATGAAGAAAAGACCATAGCGGAGAATTCAGTGGCGACTGAGGAAGATATTAAAGAAGCTGTGGGAGAAGATGCACAGATTACAGAATTTCAAAATAATGTGGAAGAAATCACATTTTTAGGTGAGAAACATTATGCGGCACAATACACATTTAAAAACTATGACGTTCCTTTTTATGGTGTGACTGTGTATTTGGTAAACGAACAGGATCCCCGTTATCTGTTAGCTATCGATATTTTGGGATCAGATCTGAATGCTGTGGATCAGGCGGATCAGTTTTTTAGTGTTTATACGGAGTAAGCTGAAGGGAAAAGGAAAGATATGAAAAAGTTTTGTGTATGGTTCGGCCTTTTGATGTCCACAGCGGTGTTTACGGCGTGTGGAACCGGTATTAAGAATAGTAGTGAGAGCAGTAGTAGCAGTGTCAGTATGCAAACCCAAAATATAGAAATGGAAATAACGGATTTGGTGAATCTGGGGTCAGATCCGCAGGCTTATATGCTTTACGGAAGTTATCGGAACGAAGAAGAGTATAAAGATGAAGATGGTTCCTATGCGGAGAAGCATGCAGATGATTATGACTATATGACTTTGCAGCTTGCAGATTCGGAAGAATACGAAGTACAGATTCTCCCTGTAGAGCTGCAGGCAGATACTGATTTTCTGAATTCGGACCTTGCCGGAAAAACCGACGAAGAATTGAAAGATGAGGTGGGGCTGACAGACCAGCAGATCAGCGCACTGCATGAGTATTGGCAATATAATCATATGCGTGTCAACTTTGTCGAAAGAAAAAAATACAGTGAAGATGGAGAATATTCTTATTCCACAAATAATTTCTTCCAGTTTGCCTATGAAGTAGTTGGTGACAAACTCTATATGGGATTGGAAGCTTTGATTACGGATGAAGAGGATGAAACGAAGCTGGAGTATTATGTGCAGGACCGCGAGGAATGGACGGAATACTCTTATGGCTTCGATGGATTGGATCTGATTTTGTCTAAGGATGGAAAAAGTACAAGACTTAAATCTTTTTCTATGCTTTATGCGGAAAAAAAGAATGAAGGAATTTACGAATGGGGATATGCTGAGAATTCTACAGCAGGATATGATGGAATCGTTCACATAACTATGAGTACGGAAGAAGGTTATGATTCTTCTATTGAGTGGGCAGATGGCAAAAGAGCTGAGAATGTAACAGCACAGATTGAAGGTAATCAGTTTGCCCTTACCTGGGACAGTACCTATCGCTATGATTACGATCTTGGAGAATCCGAGGAAGGCGAAGGGGGAAAACTCGCGGGTATTTTTCTTCTCACTGCCCGGCCAAATGGAGGAGCAGATGGCGGTCTGTCCATCTGTGTGGATGGCGAATGGTATCCTTATGTTTATGATTCTACTGCTTATTGGAATGGTGAATTAAGTGATAATCTGGCGACAGATGCAGATGTGAGCAGTATGAGTGAACAGGAGCTGGGAGAACTGAAAGAAAACCAGACAGCGGTCTCAAGCGGACTCATGGGAGCTTTCAAAGAGCAGGGTCTTGATTCTGCGAAGATCGATGAGTCAACGGGAACGGTACAGATGGATAATAATGTGCTGTTTGCCTTGGACAAGTCGAAGCTGACAGATGAGGGAAAGGCTTATCTGGATCAGTTCCTTGCAGCCTATGTACCGGTAATATCCGGTGCGATAGAAGAAGGAAAGGTATCCACAATCGTAGTGGAGGGCTATACCGATTCTGCAGGCGACGAGGCTTACAATTTAAAACTTTCTGAGGAAAGAGCACAGACTGTTGCAGATTATATTAAGGCAGGTTATCCGGAACTTGCGAATGTTATCGAAGTTGTCGGTAATGGAGAAAACAATCTTATTCTGGACGGAGAAGGCAAAGAAGACGCTGCAGCATCCAGGCGCGTAGAGGTCAGATATGTCCTGAAGACAGAGTAGAGATAAAAGCAAATATAAAAAAGTACAATTGGAAATACGAGCAGACATAAAAGGAGTAAATACAAATGGCAGAAAATCAAAAAGTAGATCTCAGTACACTTCCAAAGGGGCTTACCAAGGAAGAATTTACAGCATTACCTAATTTTAAAAAGATCCGTTCCTTTTTTACCTGGGCAGGTGTGGTATCTATCGTATCAGGTATATTCGTTCTATCGAGTATAGGACACATATCGCAAAGCATACTTCGGAATGGAGGAAGCCTTGATGGTTTGTTCCAGATGGGAGCAGTAAAGCTCAATTTGTTGTTTATGGTTGTCAGTATTGTTCTGGGAATTCTCTTAATTAAAAAGAAAACAACAACAATGGCTTATATTCTGGCTATAATAGAATTGGTATATGTACTTCTGGCAATTACATCAGGTGGATCAGTAGGCATCGGTGCTATATCCTTTTTACTCTCTATAGTTGGTGCGATCCGGATCGATAAAAAATGGAAACTTTATCAGGAAATCTCTGTTGGAAACAATCAGGGAAATCCTGCTGGAAACAGCACAGACGGAAGAACGCAGAATAATGCATATGCGCAATATCATACATCCCAGGCTGCCAATAACGAAACTTACTGGCAGAAGAAGCCGGAAGAGAATCATGGTTTTGTTTCAACCGGCGCATCGAAAAGTTTGAAAGAAGCACTGAATATTTATAAAAAAGAGAAAAGCTGGTCTGCAGAAAATGACATGATAGAGTCTTTGAAGACCAGTAAAGTATGGGTTCCCTATATCAGCGAGAAGAACCAGATGGATATTCTGAAAAATGGAGAAAGATATTATTTTCCTGTGTTTACAAGTGCAGCGGAAATGAAAGAGTATGGGAAGAAATTTTATCAAAGAGAAGTATATATTTCTGATGCGATTAATATGGCAAAAGAATCACGATATGTATTAACTGGTCTGGTTATCAATGCGTTTACTGATTCTGTTATATTGAACTGGGATCAGCTCGGCACAGGAATTCCTAACGCCGATGATGGGGAAGAAAAAACCATGTATAAGAGATAGCAATTCTGACGTAATAAGCTGCGTTGAATTTTATAGCTGTTGGTGTATAATAAGAATATAGTGACAAGAAATGCTGAAAGCCTGCATTTATGTCAATGTCATTAACTTAAAAGCAGAAGATATTTATTCCGAAATGGATTAGATATCTTCTGCTTTTTTGATATGCTTATATTGTAAAAAGAAGCCATGAACCTGCTCAAAAAAAGGATGTGATTATGCATGAAGCATTCTCAGAAACGTATATTCATGGATATAGAAAAAATGACTTGGATTTAACGAATGTGGCAGAATTCCACACGCTAATAAATATGATGATGGAACGTATGGTGGGGAGATTCTGATGGTGAAAAATTTGTAGAGTTCAGTCTGATAGAAAAATAAGTATTCAGATGATGAGTAATTTAAACTGAGGAAGATCAGAAAGGCATATGGATAGTATTTGCTGGAATATTATACATTAAAAATCTACGTTAAATTTTACTGATTTTGCCATATAATAAACATGGTGGAAAGAATATCAGAGAAGATATTGGCAGTGAAAAATGGTTGTGGAAAATTGTGAGAATAGATATAATATAGAAAAGACAGACGAGTGAAAAAGAATGATCGAAATTGAGTCTATCAAGAACTCCAATAGAAAGGACGTGATACTATGCTAACAACTGAATCTGTAACGATTAAAGTTCCGGTAGGAATGTCAAAATATCTGGTAACTGTGAATCCAGAGATGGAGTTGACCAGAAATGCATTGTTGTTGTATCCATATATACTGAATCAGACGATATCTCATGGTCGTGCGGCTGAAATTCTGGGAATACGTAAATCAGAGTTGATTGATCTGTACGATAAGCTTGGATATTCTTATTTTGATATGACGATGGATGATCTGGATGATGAATTGAATGCTTTTAGAGAAGTGAAAAAGAAGGAGGCTGCTGTATGATTGTTGTCTCTGATACAACACCGTTGATATCACTTCTTAAAATCAATCGTATAGATTTACTGGAAAAATTGTTTGGTGATGTTTTAATTCCACAGGCAGTTTTTGATGAACTGACAGTAGATGAACGATTTCGGCTGGAAGCGGATCAGATCAGACAAACGAAATTCATTGCAGTGAAGCCTGTAAATAATCCAGAATCAGCCAGTATATTGAAAAGAGCAACGGGGCTTGATCAGGGCGAGAGTGAGGCGATTGTTCTGGCGGATGAATTAAAAGCGGATCTGTTGTTGATGGATGAAGCAAAGGGAAGAAATGTATCGGCTCAGATGGGGATTAGAATCATGGGCACGATAGGTATTCTTATGGCTGCTTATGAGGAACAGGAACTGACTTCGGATGAGGTCAGAGAATGCGTCGACGGTCTGCAATGTGCCGGACGGCATATTGGGCAAAGACATTATCAGATGCTGTTAAGCAGATTGAAAAACTAAAAATCGCTGGTCTACAAAGTACGGATTTGAATTTGAAAAATTTTCGGTTCACATAAATTATAGCAGGTAACTGATACGATATGCTCATTCGGGAGTAACAAGTCTTAACTTGATTACATAGAAGAAAGTATATCAAAGAGGTAGCCTGCTATTGTTTTACGATGAATTAGTTACAGCGAAATTAGTGGAGATTTAGCAGAAGTTTTAATTAAATATGGAATTAAATCTGCTTTTGGGTGGCGTGTCTTGCAATCCGGGATCTTGGGGAAGACATTGTCTGACAGCGGCTTACTGTGCGGAAAAAATTGCCGGTGCATGTGGAAATATGGATACTGAGAAGGCGTATATATTAGGGTTGTTGCATGATATAGGAAGAAAATTTGGAGTGAGGCATCTCGGACATGTTTCAGATAGGTATACATACATGAAGTCGTTCTGGAGTATGAAGAAAAGGTACAGTCTGCCCGTGTTTCCGCAGAGGAAGAGTTCAGAGAACAGTTCCTTGCAAAACTGCAGGAAAATATGAAGCAGGCACAGAGTGAATTCAGGGAATTAAACAAAGCATTGAAAGATATTACATTCAGTAATGAAAGATATGAATTTATCTATATGCCAAGCGGACATTACAGAAATTATTATGACATGATCATGGATGATTTTAATGTGATCCAGGGAGAATCTATTTTCAGCGGTATCTTTCATGAAACTCATAAAGAAGTGATTGATGAGTTGTTTGAACGTCTGGCATTAAATAATGAAAGCAGTTCAAAAACGCTGGCAGAATTTACCGATTATCGGACCTATATGGATTATGATATAAAAATTATCCATTCAGATGGAACTTTTTCTTACTATTCCAAAGTCCGTGAAGAAAAGAGCGGTGGTGAGACACAGACTCCGTTCTATGTGACAGTTGCGGCATCTTTTGTACAGCTTTATACCAATAGTATTGGAGGAGAAGCGACAGGACTGGTGATGTTTGATGAGGCATTTAACAATATGGACGATGAGCGGATCAGTGGTGTACTGGAGTTTATGAATCGTCTGCCATTACAGCTTATTATTGCCGCACCACCAGATAAAATTCAGTATATTGGTCCTTCTATGGAGGAAACGCTGTTGATAATGACAGATGAAAAAGTGAGTTTTGTGGAGAAATACTGCCATGAGATATGAAGAACGAATTTTACAAACCTTACTGGATTCTTATGAAAGAAGCAGGTTATCCAGAGGGGAAAATGAAGTAGCTGTTCATATCGCTTTTCCGATAACTCCCAAAACCATGCCGATATACTTTGATGAAAATTCACTGGCTTATGAAGAAATTCATGGGACAGCAGGACATCTGGAAGAAATGGGATATACTTGTTCCGTATGGAAAGGGGGAAAGAAAAATCATATTCTGCAGAAAATAGTATTGTGCGATGAAAAAGTGGATGAAATCTATCGCCATCTGGGACGGGTTCCGGAAAAACAGATGCAGCAGGCGCAGCTGGCGGTGTTACAGGAACTGAAAACGGAATGTAGCACACCGGTTGCGAGAAACTTTATCTGTTGGCTGATGAAGCGGCTGGAACAGGGAAAAACGGTGAAGGAATATCTAAATCTGGATGATACAGAAGGAAGCCGGCGGTTAATCAGAGCCATTCACAAAATAGAAACGAATCAGAAAGAAATTTATATCCGTGAATTTTCAGTACAATGTTTTGGGGACAGTAAGGAACTGGAAAAGAAATCCGGTCTGATCGGAAAAATTTTCCGCAGATTTTCCGATGATATGGAAGATATGGATAATGATGTTATTCTGGCAGAATATGGTATTTATCGTACCCCCAATTACGTGTATGTAAAGGGAAGTGGAAGGTTGCGGATTGGAACACCGGAGGCATACGACATAGATCTCAGAAGTCTTCGTCAGGGAATCGGATTGTCAGGGGAAGATCTGGACGGTCTGGAATGGAAGGTGGATGTTTCAGTAAAAAGGATTATCACGATAGAAAATCTGACGACATTTTTTCGCTGGGAAGAACCGGACAGTGTTTTGATTTATCTTGGCGGTTATCATAATGCAGTAAGAAGAAAATTCTTACAAAAATTGTATCAGGTATTTCCGGAGGCAGAGTATTTTCATTTTGGAGATATCGATGTAGGTGGATTTGAAATTTACGAAGATCTTTGCCGACGTACGGGAATACCTTTTACTACTTATAAGATGGGAATCTCAGAGCTGGAGCAATATGAACAATATACGAGAGAACTGACGGAGAATGACAGGAAAAGAATGGACAGTTTGCTGAACAGTGAGGCGTATGAGAACGTATGGCCGATTTTGAGGTACATGAAAGAACATGGGAAAAAGCTGGAGCAGGAAAGTATCCTGTGATGTTTTCGGCTATGTATGAGAAAAACAGGCAATGTAAAACAATTTTGACACGAAAAATCCTCCATGTAAAAGCCATTTGATAGACACAAAACGTGGAATGTGCAAAGATGTTCCCGAAAGGAGAAAACAAAATATGGAAATTGGGAAAAAACTGAAGGACGCCCGGATGAGATCCGGATTTACTCAGGAGAGCGTTGCTGAAAAAGTCAATGTGTCCAGACAGACGATTTCTAACTGGGAGAATGAAAAATCATATCCGGATATTATCAGCGTGATCGAGTTGAGTAACCTTTATTCCATAAGTCTTGACGAATTACTGAAGGGAGACGAGAAAATGATGGAACATCTGGAAGAAAGCACAAATGTTGTCAAGAGCACGCGGAAACTGATCGGCGCGATCCTGCTGAACATTATTACGGTGATTCTGCTGGTCACGCTGAGCATGTTTTTGCCTGACAGAAGTTACTATTTACTTGTGGTATTCTGTCTGGCAATTGCCAGTTCGTCCGTGTTGCTTTATCAGATGATCAAACGTATCTAAGGAGGATTTTATGATGGAATGGAGAATTACTTTAGCTGCAATTTTTGCTGCAGTTGCAATTGTCGGAGCAATGGAAACAATTTATCAGATTTATCAGGTGACGGTGATCGATGCAGCCGCCCGTGGGCTGAAACATCCGAAACTATGGGGAATGCTTGCAGCGAATGGAAATAATTCCAGCGGTTTGCTTTTGTATCTGATCGGACGAAGAAAATATCCACGGAATGCAATTGACATCAAACAGTTACAGCTTATGGATAAAAAGAAAAAAGCTGCGGGAATCGGTCTGGTATTTTTGGCGGTTGGTGCGATCGGGCTGGTTGTGTGCCTGGCGAGAGTTGGTTTATAGACAAGGGCAAGGCAGCAAAATAAAATGCAATGATTTTTAACAAAATCACCCCGAAACTGTTAAAGAAAGTTGGTCGTAAGACCACTTTCTTTATGCTACAATGTGTTAAAAATAATTGCAAAGGTGGGAATTGTATGCGTGCTACAAGGAGAATTTATCTGGAGAGGCATGACACGAAAGCATTTATCCGGGATAAAACACGCAAACTCCACTTCCCGGTTTTTGACGGATGTAACCACATGCAGTGCCAGATCCGTGACCCGAAAGGATTTGCAGGGATGTTGGAGAAGATGCTCAAGGAGAACAAATTACCGGAATTGCCGTTTGTAATCTGAGTCATCCTCGGAATATCGGATGTAAAAATAATACCGTTTCATGAGGAAAGAGAACTATGAGTTTATTTAAGAAGAAAGAAATAGCAAAATCATAGAATCAAAAGCATCAAAAACCAATCATCCGTGCAAGCATCTGTACTGGAGAACAGGTTGTAGGTTTTAAAGATTTGCAGAACGGAAAAATAGAAGAAATCATGCTGCTCCAGTGCCCGGAAGATCTGGAAAAGTTCAGAAAGATGTATGGGATAACGGGAGAGATTGAAAAAGAATATTGATGTATGAATCAAAAACAGCGTGGCTGGAAGCTGTGTTGGAAGAGGCGTAGCCAAAATAAGATTACAACAGAAACAAATCAGAAAAGTCCTGAACATGAAGCATCAGATGTCCAATGTTCAGGACTTTTCTTGTCTGAAAATGCATAAAATTGCATAAAAGTCGCTATGAATTTGTCAGTTTTTGCTATATGATAGAGGTATAAGAAAATACAGATGAAATAGAGGAAAGAGAGAAAGAAAATGGTACAAAAGAAAAACACATTAACAAAAACAGGAATCGTAGCGCTTCTGGCGTGTGTATGCTGTATCTTATGGGGAAGTGCAATTCCGGTGATTAAGACGGGGTATCGGTTGATGGAGGTGGATGCGGCGGATACGGCGAGTCAGATTGTATTTGCCGGGGTTCGGTTTACGCTGGCGGGGCTTCTGGTTCTGATCTTTGCTTCGATCCGAGAGAAAAAAGTTCTGATTCCGGATCGGACGATTCTGAAATACGCGGTTCCGGTGTGTCTGGCGCAGACGGTTGGACAGTATTTCTTTTTTTACATCGGTGTTGCGCACACTTCCGGAGTAAAGGGCGGCATTATTACCGGACTTGGCAACTTTATTGCAATCCTGATGTCCTGTCTGATCGTTCGCAACGAACGGATGACCGGGAGAAAAATGGCAGGATGTGTGCTTGGATTTGCAGGTGTGGTTGTGATCAACCTGATGGGAAAATCGCTGGATATGGGATTTACGCTTACCGGCGAGGGATTTATCCTGATCTCTCAGGTCGCTTACGGAATCTCAACGATTCTGATCAATATCTATTCGAAAAAAGTATCCCCGGTCGTGCTCAGCGGAACACAGTTTACGATGGGAGGAATCGTTCTGACACTGATCGGTGTCGGAATGGGCGGACACCTTGGAAATGTTACCGCGGTGGGTGTCGTGATCATTTTCTATCTCGCAATGGTTTCAGCGGTTGCCTACACGCTGTGGTCGGTACTACTTGCATGGAACGATGTCTCGAAGGTGGCAATTTTCGGATTTGTCAATCCGCTGTGCAGTGTGATTCTGTCGGCATTGATCCTGGGAGAGGTGAAACAGGCATTTAATACCGGCAGTTTGGCAGCACTGCTTCTGGTGTGTGCGGGGATTTATATTGTCAATTGCAGAGGAACGAATAAAAAGGAATAATTTTTTGGAAAAAATCAAGAAAAATAAAACCCAAAAGCCATTTTGTGCATCTATATAATGTAGATTATATAGAAACATTCTATACAACAGAGAAAACCGGACACGCTTCTGGCAGATCCGGGGTATGCTTATTCAAAAAAAAGAGCGAAAATACAATGAGTGGACAGAGGAAAAGCATAATATGGAAGACAATCAGATTACAGATGACGATAAAAATGAAGATAAATTGGAACGTATAGAACTTGTTCAAAAAGCCGCCGAAGGTGATAAAGAAGCTTTTACACAGTTATATACACTCACATATTCGGAAGTGTACCATATCGTAAAAGTATTTATACATAATGAAGATACCGTACAGGATATTGTGCAGGAGACGTATTTTAAATGCCTGAGAAAGATCCGGCAGTTAAAAGAACCGGAGAAATTTTCGGTGTGGATAAAAAAGATCGCGGTTAACACGGCGAAGGCACATCTGCGGAAAGTAGACTGGGTGTTATTTTCAGAGGCAGACGGGGAAGGAGGAAAAAGCATTGCTGAGCTGCAGGATGAGCGGCTGGAACATCTGCCGGAAATCGTTGTGGATCAGGCGGAGACGAAAGAACTGATCGACAGGATCCTGGAAGACCTGGATGATCGACAGCGGATAGTCGTAGGGATGTTCTATTATGAACAGATGTCGGTAAACGAAATCGCGGAAACCTTATCCTGCAGCGTCAACACGGTGAAGAGCCGTCTGAATTACGCAAGAAAAAAGATTGGAAAAGAGATTTCCGAGCTGGAGAAAAAGGGAGTGCTTCTGTATACGGCGGCGCCGATTCCGTTGCTCATGTATCTGTTTCAGAAACTTCGTGGAATTCAGGAAAAGGTACCGAAAGCAAAATTTCTGATAAAAGCGGGGATAGGAAAAACAGTTTTTGCCGGGGTTGCAGCAGCGGTTGTCTGTGTGGGAATCGGTACCGGAGTGATGAGAAGCCAGGATATGCACCAGCAGGTACAGGAGATACAGGAACTGTTGTCGGAAACCGACGATCAGAAAACGGATGAGGCGCAGGCTTCAGGGGCTGAGGGCGTTGAGGAAGAAAAGGATGATCCGGAAGTGACACCGGAAGCGACACCACAGCCTACCGTAACGCCGGAAGCAGCAGAAAAACCACAGGCTGCATCTGCAACAGCGGTGAAATCAGCAGAAAATAATGGGCAGGCAGCACCGACATCTGCGGCACAGGAAAATGCAAACAGTACAGAAAGTCAGCAGACAACGACAACTTCGGAAGCGGATCAGCATACCCATCAGTGGGTACAGCAGACAGAGACGGTGCACCATGAAGCTTCCGGGCATTATGAGACGGAGATTGTGCAGGAGGCCTATGAGGAACCGGTCTATGAATACCATGTGTTCTGCGATACCTGCGGGGCAGATGTCAATACCAGTGCGCTGGAACACAAAGCGATCCATGACAACGGATTTACGAGTAAGAAGATCCAGACGGGAAGCATTCATCACGATGCGGTGACGCAGGAGGTCTGGGTGGAGGAACCGGCATACGATGAAGTGGTAACAAGAGGATATGTTTGCTCTGTCTGCGGAGCAGGAGAGTAAAAGAAACAGGGAGGAGAAATACAGATGAGGAAGAGAAAAGGAGCAGTTATTCTGGCACTGGCAATGATGCTGTTACTGGTTCCGGTCATGGCACAGGCGGGAACGTGGAGACAGAATTATATCGGCTGGTGGTGGCAGGAAGCGGATGGAAGCTGGCCTTCGAATGAATGGAAAAGTATCAACGGAAACTGGTATTTGTTTGATGCGGATGGATATATCCGTTATGGATGGTACTGGGATGGAACAAACTGGTACTATCTGGGCGGAAAGTCTGACGGAGCAATGAAAACCGGATGGCAGGTTGTGAATGGAAACTGGTACTACATGTACAAGGACGGAAGAATGGCGGCAAATACCTGGATTGGTTCCTGTTATGTCAACGGTTCCGGTGTGTGGATCCAGAATGCAGTCAAAAGCCAGTGGATCCAGTCTGGAAACCGGTGGTGGTATCGCCATCCGGACGGAAGTTATACAGCAAATAACTGGGAAACCATTAATAATAAGAAGTATCATTTTGACAAAAATGGCTGGATGCAGACCGGCTGGCAGAAGATCGATGGAATCTGGTATTATCTGGGACCAGCAGGTGGTGGAGCGATGAGAAGCAGCCAGTGGGTGGAAGAATGTTATCTGGGTGCTGACGGCAAGATGCTGACTTCCTGCTGGGTGGACGATTACTATGTAGGTGTATCCGGTAAAATTGCAAAGAATCAGTGGGTCGGCGATTCTTATGTTGGCGCCGACGGAAAAAAAGTAAGCAGCCAGTGGGTTGGCGATTATTATGTCGGTGAAGATGGAACTTATGTAAAGAATCAGTGGGTTGGTGATTACTATGTCGGTCCTGACGGAAAATACGAGAAAAACCAGTGGGTTGGCGATTACTATGTCGGCGAGAACGGTAAGAAAGTGAGAAATACATGGATCGATAACCGGTATCTGGATGCTGACGGAAAATGGGACAGAACAAAACCGGTACCGGTTCCGCTGGAGGGGATTAAAGTTTCAACCACAGGAACATTGCTGAAACCGGGGAAGACATCCGGGATCGACCTGTATTTTTTTCCGGAAAATACGACAGATGATCGGACCGCTACATGGAAATCTTCCGATGAATCGGTTGCAACGGTTGAAGACGGCATCGTAACCGGACATAAAGCGGGATATGCAACGATAACCGTAACAGTTGGCGAGAAATCGGAAAAGATTGAATATCTGGTAGTGCCGACGAATCCATCAGAATTAACGATGAAAATCGCGTATTATACTTCCGATGCTTCCTGCGTAAAATTTGGAGAGTACGCACAGGTTTCTGTGTTCTTACAGCCGGGAAACTTTGATATTACCAGCTATGCAACGATATCCGTGGATGATGAAAATATTCTCAAAACAAACAATGGAGTGGGAATGCTGTGGTCCGTCGGTATCGGAGAAACAACAGTACGGGCAGCCTATGAAGATCTGGAAGTGAGCAGTCCGGTAAAAGTAGTATCGGAAGATGGCAATCTGCAGGAACTTTCTTTCGATAAGAAAATCTTATATCTGGAAAAAAATCAGACGGGAAGTATCCGGCTGATATCAAAACCGGCAGTGTATGCAAACAGTCAGGCTGTAAAATGGGGAAGTACAGATGAAAATGTGGTAACGTGGGATCCTGTCTATGGACTTCTTGCAAAGAAACCGGGAAGAGCGACGATCTATGCGGAGATTATGGGAAAACGGGCAGAATGTGAAGTGGTCGTAACCGGAGAAGAAGATGCGGTTGAATATTCCTACGATACAGAGTATGCCCAAACTATTTTTGACGAAGTGAACAGACTGAGGGTAGCGAATGGGGTAGAGCCTTTTGTATGGAAGGAAGAAGATGCGCTTTATGCTTCGAAAGTCCGCGCGGGCATCTATGAGAAAAACGGAGACCCCATTTACGACAATATAGAAACACGCTGCCTGGAAAATGAAAGTACGCAGGATGTGCAGATTGATTGCAGAACCGGTCTGGATTACGTGGAAGATTATCTTCTGGATGCAATGATGCAGGATTCCTCCTGTTTGATGCAGCTTATGAAACAGACGGATGAGCCACTGACCGCAGGCTGTGCCGTTGTCGTGAAAACAGTGGATGGAAGAGTGGAAAACCGTACACTGGTGTTTACGATCGGACCGTCAGAAAGTGAACTGGGACAATATACACAGCAGGAAAGAAAAGAATACTGGGCAAACTGGATGGGAATTTTACCGGAGGATGCAGACAATTATCTGTTTTAGCGAGTGAGCAGCCCGGAGGAGTTTTAAAGGAGGAAGCGAATGAAAAATAAGGCAATCAAAAAGGCCTTTGCGCTTGGGATGTCAGCATTGCTGTTTGCAGCGACCGGTGTTCCAACCACGGTACAGGCGGCAGGCTGGAAACAGAACACAACCGGCTGGTGGTGGCAGGAAGACGATGGAAGTTATCCGATCAGCAGATGGCAGCTCATCGGGGGAAACTACTATTATTTTGATCAGAACGGGTATATGAAGACCGGATGGCTGAAACTGGGTGTGGACTGGTACTATCTTGGTGGGGCGAATGATGGAGTCAGGAAAACCGGCTGGCAGCAGGTTGGCGGAACCTGGTATTATCTGAATGATAATGGAACGATGGCGGCAGATACCTGGATCGGAGACTGGTATGTGAACAGTTCCGGAGCGTGGACAAAAACAAGACAGCCGGCGCAGTGGATCCAGTCCGGAAACCGCTGGTGGTATCGTCATGAAGATGGCGGCTATACAAGGAATGGCTTCGAGATGATCAATGGAAAAACCTATTATTTTGATGCTGCAGGCTGGATGGTTACGGGTTGGAAACAGGTCGGTGAGGACTGGTACTACTTTAATGCGTCCGGTGCGATGGTAACAAATGTGTGGGTTGGAGATTACTATCTTGGGGAAGATGGTGTGATGCTGACGGACACCTGGATCGGTAAGTATTATGTGGATGCCAGCGGAAAATGGGTTCCGAACAAAGGAAAAGAAGACGGCGAACTGGAATCTATCCAGATGGATCAGAAGAGTGCGGCATTGTGGATCGGAGAAGAGATGACACTGGAAGTGATCTATCAGCCCGCTGATACCACCGCAGATAAAAGTGCGACCTGGAGCAGTTCCGATGAGAAAGTTGCGAAGGTTACAGATGGAAAAATAACCGGTGTCGGAGAAGGAACAGCGACGATTACAGCAAAAGTCGGAGGGAAGAAGGCAAGCTGTAAGATTGTGGTAGTACCTAAGTTTAAGATTGAAAATCTGTCATATGATGAAGAAAAGGGATATACCACCATCAATTTTGGCATAGATGCTGTAGATAATAGTGGAGAATTATTTTCTGTGATAACAGAGGACACGGAGGGGATAACAGGAGTCGAGTGGAAGCTGTCGGATGAGTCACTGGTAGAGGTAGAAACGTACAAAGAAGACTACGGTGATTATGTGGTGCTCAAAGGTCTCAAAGAAGGAAAAACGACACTCACAGCATCCTACAAAGGGAAAAGCGTTTCGATGGACATTGTCACCAAAAAGGTTGCGCAACTGGAATCAATCAATTATTCACAGGAAACATACACAAGAAAAGTGGGAGAAAAATTCCAGTTATTTCCTGATACCTATCCGGAAAATGCCTATGTAACCACAGGCACACTTGATTTCACATCAAGCAATCCCAAGGTTGCAACGGTGGACGGAAGTGGTACAATAAGAACGAAAAAAGAAGGATATACCACGATCACTGCTACTTATGGACGCATGGGAGAACTCAGTGCTTCATGCACACTCAAGGTAGAGGGATACGCAGACAACCAGGAACTGGAAATGATCCAGTATGAACCGGAAAATGGAGCGATTAATAACAATCCGATCCGTCTGGGAGTAAGAACCAAACTGAATGTTGTTGTATATCCGGTCACCTATCCACATGAGGAAAGTGATATCAAGTTTACGATCACTAAGCAGAATATGTCTATGTATGAGGGAACTGCGAGAATCAAAGACGGATATATTGTAGGAACTTCGAAGGGAACCGTAGAAGTAGAAGCATCACTGGACGGATGCGACCCGATTCGGTTTAACCTTACTTTCGGGAACTGACAAAAGCTGTACCGGAAGGCACGAAGTCTCTGAAAATAGAAAAGAAACAGAAAAACGCCTCTCACGAGTCGAAATTTTCGGCTCGGGGGGCGTTTTTGCGTGGGAGAAAACAAAGAAAATTATCTGAAAATGAAAACCATAAACACGTTCTGTGCGTCTATATAGTAAAGCAACCAAAAAGCTTGGTGATCGAATTTGATGTACTCTCGGAGTCTTTCTGCACTTGCTTTTGTGGCTGATTTTCCGTCAGCCGCACCCAAATTTCATCAACGTACGCACCGCGTACGCCTCAGAAATTTGGGCACAACTGACAAAAAATCATCTCACAAAATCAGGCACAGAAAGATTCCGAGAGTACATTATGATGCAAAGGAGGAAGAACATGAGGAACAAAACAATGAAAAAGGGATTGGTTATCGGGATGTCAGCGGTTTTGCTTGCATCCTCACTGGTTCCAGCCAATGTACAGGCGGCTGCCTGGAAACAGAACAAAACCGGCTGGTGGTGGCAGGAGGATAACGGAAGTTATCCGGTCAGCACATGGAAAAGTATCCGGGGGAACTGGTATTATTTTGACCAGAACGGCTATATGAAGACCGGATGGCTGAAGGAGAAAGAAAACTGGTACTATCTTGGAAGTGCCAATGATGGAGCCATGAAAACCGGCTGGCAAAAAGTGAATGGAAGCTGGTATTATCTGGATGCTTCCGGTGTGATGAAGACAGGATGGCAGGGAACGAACACAGGCTGGTACTATCTGGATCCATCCGGAGCGATGCATACGGGCTGGCTGAAAGACAACGATGCCTGGTATTACCTTGGAGGCGCCAATGACGGAGCCATGAAAGTCGGCTGGCAGCAGGTCGGTGGAACCTGGTATTATCTGAATACGGATGGAAAGATGGCAGTGGATACCTGGATCGGCAACCGGTATGTGGACGATTCCGGAGCATGGACGAAGACGAGGCAGCCGGCGCAGTGGATCCAGTCGGGAAAACGCTGGTGGTACAGACACGAGGACGGCAGCTATACGAGTAACGACTTTGAGACAATCGGTGGAAAAACCTATTATTTTGATGCAGAAGGCTGGATGATTATCGGTTGGAAACAGCTGGGTGAGGACTGGTATTATTTTGATGCTTCCGGTGCAATGGTGACAGGTGCATGGGTTGGAAATTATTATCTGGATGAAGACGGTGTGATGGCAACCGATACCTGGATCGGCAACTATTATGTAGATGCCAGCGGGAAATGGGTTCCGAATAAGGTAAAAGAGGAAGGCGAACTGGAGTCTATCCAGCTGGATCAGAAAAATGCAGCGCTGTGGATCGGAGAGGACATGACGCTTACGGTTATTTACAATCCGGCAGATACCACTACAGACAAAAGCGTGACATGGAGCAGTTCGGATGAAAATGTTGCAACGGTTGTGGATGGAAAAGTAACCGGCGTTGGAAAAGGAACAGCGACCATCACGGCAAAGGTTGCAGGGAGAAAGGCGACCTGTAAGGTGGAGGTAACACCGGAACTTCGGATTGTGTGTAGCGACTATGAAGAACGGGGATATTTGCCTTTTGGTACAGATGAAATAGGAGAAAATGGTGCGGTAATGTTTTTCCCGGAGAACGGTGAATTTATCGATGAATTAGTAGGGACAGAGTGGAGTATAGCGGATGAGTCGATAGCAGAAATTACAGAGGTCATACTGGACGGTAAAGCGGTAAATGTCAGAGGTTTGAAAGAAGGAACAACAACGCTTACGGCAACGTTTAAAGGAAAGAGCACTTCTATGGAGATCACAACCAAAAAAGTTGCAAAACTGGAATCGTTAAGCTTTCCGCAGGAGACATACACGAAAAAAGTCGGTGAGAAATTCATTTTACTTCCGGATCCATATCCGACGAATGCATATCTCAGAAGTTACGAGTATTATTTTACCTCCAGTGATCCGGATGTAGCATGGATAGAGTCGGGAAGTGGCGTAGTAAGAACAAAAAAAGAAGGCACTACAGTCATAACGGTTAATTATGGTGGAGGTCCTGGTGCAGTAGGAATAAATGCATCGTATACACTGAAAGTAGAAGGCTCTTCTGACGATACTGTCCCAGAGCTGATTCGGTATGAACCTGAGAATGATCATGGTATTCCAGTGGGAGAAAGAGTAAAACCAAACATTGTGGTATATCCGGTAACGTGTCAGTATATGGCAAAAGATATTAAGCTGACAGTAATAGGGCAGGGTCCAGGAGAAGGAAGTGCAAAGATTGAAGATGGAGAAATTATAGGAACCTCGCAGGGATGGGTAGCAATAGAAGCATCTCTGGAAGGATGCGAACCGATACAATTTTGGTTGTATTTTAATGATGGCAGTTATAATTAAGGGTGAACCATAATTCATAAGTAGTGAAGTAACCAAAACCAATTTCACATGATACCTGAAAAAACAGAACAATAAAAAAGAAGTCCTGCCGATCCGAAAAGTTTCCGGGGCGGCAGGACTTTTTCTCTGTTATCCGGTCATAAAAAGAAAAAATCAAACAAAAATTAAAACCGAAATCCCATCTGAAGTATCTATATAATGGAGCAGAAAAATCGACAAAATCTGCGAAAAGATCTCATCCATTACAGAACATGGATGGAAAGAGTGGAAAACAATTTTTGTAATATAAAAAAATTGTGGTATAATAATTACGAAAGGGAGATGAAAGAGTTATGAGAAAATTCACAGGGAAAATGGTGGCGGCGCTTCTTGCAGGAACGCTTCTGTTTTCGTCAGTTCCGACGGTTTACGGAGCTGAAATGGATGAAAAGGTGGTAACAGAAGGGGTAGAAACGACTTCGGAGGTTACAGATGATGTACAGCTGTCGGAAGCAGAGGAATCTTTGGATACGGCAGAGCCTGCGGTACAGGAGAAACAGAATCCGGCAGGTTCGGTAGCAACATTCGAGGAGTCATCGGAAGAACCGGAGGTAACGCCGGGAGATGACAAAACTCCGGGATGGAAAGAAGTGGATGGTCAGAAATTTTATCTGGATAATGATTTGAAACGGGTGACCGGCTGGAAACTTCTGGATGATTCCTGGTACTGGTTTGATGAAGAGGGGATTATGCAGACCGGTTGGATAACCGTCAATGGAAAACGGTATTACCTGAACAGCGATGGACGCATGCAGATCGGCTGGATCCAGGAAGGGGATACCTGGTATTTTGCAAATGGCAGCGGGGAGATGCAGACGGGCTGGTTACATAAAGGTGGCAGCTGGTTCTGGCTGAATGCAGACGGAACAATGCAGAAAGGCTGGGGCGTAGTCAAGGGCTTCTGGTACTATTTTGATCCGGTCAATGGCGATATGGTAACCGGCTGGATGCAGGACAAAGACAACTGGTATTATCTGACCGGAAGCGGAGCCATGCAGACGGGCTGGTTACACCATGGAAGCAACTGGTATTATCTGACTGGCAGCGGAGCCATGGCACAGGGCTGGACCAGTGTCAAAGGAACCTGGTATTATCTGACACCGGGTAATGGCGTGATGAAAACCGGCTGGCAGCATATTGGAAACAACTGGTTTTACCTGACCGGAAGCGGAGCGATGCATACCGGCTGGATGCAGGTGGGTTCCACCTGGTATTACTTTAACCGAAGCGGAGCGATGCTCAGAGGATGGAATGTAGTCGGATCTGCGTGGTACTATTTTAACGTAAACGGTGAGATGCAGACCGGTTGGAACAATATCAACGGATCCTGGTATTATCTTGGCGGCAGCAATGACGGAGCCATGAAGACCGGATGGATCAGCGACAGAGGAAGAAACTATTATCTGAACCCGGACGGTGTGTGGAAAAACATCCGGATCGGTGTAATCGGAAACAACGAGGCGGGAGCGATCACTACCGCAGTAAAATTTATAGAAATGGGTGTGGATGCAACCGTTGTAACCGGAAGTTTTGATCCGTCCCAGTATGACGGCATCGTCATTCCGGGAGGCGGTGACCTGGATCCGTCCAGATATGGACAGGCAAATACAGCAAGTAAAAATATTGATAATGCACTGGATGACAGACAGATCGATGCAGTGAAGAAATGTGCACAGGCAGGAAAACCGGTATTTGGTATCTGCAAGGGTGTGCAGCTGATCAATGTGGCTTTCGGCGGAACACTGAACCAGAATATCGGCGGTCATATGGGCGTATGGCATTCTGCCAGTGTTGTTGCAAGCGGATGGTTCTCCGGAATTTGTTCCGGTTCGGTCAGCGTTCTCAGCTACCATCATCAGTCCATCCGTGATTTGGCACCTGGTTTCCAGGTAGATATGCGTGCAGGAGACGGAACCATAGAGGCAATCTCCAACAATGCGAAACACATCTATGGTGTGCAGTTCCATCCGGAACAGATGAATAATGAGACAGGAAACCGCTGCATCAGACAGTTTGTCGTTACCTGTACAAATTAAAGCAACGGAAAAGATATTATATCCATAAAAAGAAGAAAGAGGCAGAAGAAATTCCATCAGATGGATTTCTTCTGCCTCTTTGTATCCTGAGAGTTTTATAAGAAATTTTACTGCTCCCAGCGTCCCGAAGCCCCACAAGGAAGCACCAGTCCGGTATCGCGAACCGGAAGTCCAATCTCCTGAGAGTCCACGTGACCGTGAAATGATTTCAGCTCGGTAGCGATCATATAAGTCAGTACCGCCGGAGCCAGTCCGGTCGTGTAGGAATTTACCAGGAAGAATAACGGATCATCACTGAGCAGTTTTGCACACAGTTTGATCAGCGGATGGATCGCTTCCTCGATCTTCCAGATCTCCCCTTTTGGTCCGCGGCCGTAGGACGGCGGATCCATGATGATCGCGTCATAATGGTTGCCGCGGCGGATCTCACGCTCTACGAATTTGACACAGTCGTCCACGATCCAGCGGATCGGAGCGTCCTTGAGACCAGAGGAAACCGCATTTTCCTTTGCCCAGGTAACCATACCCTTAGAAGCGTCTACATGTGTAACGCTTGCTCCTGCTGCAGCAGCGGCAAGGGTAGCGCCACCGGTGTAGGCGAAGAGGTTCAGCACTTTGATCGGGCGTCCGGCTTTACGGATCTTGTCACCGAACCAGTCCCAGTTAGTTGCCTGTTCCGGGAAAAGACCGGTGTGTTTGAAGCTGAAAGGCTTTAAGTTGAAGGTCAGGTCTTTGTACTGAATGGTCCACTGTTCCGGAAGATTGAAGAATTCCCACTCGCCGCCGCCTTTTTTGCTGCGGTGATAATGACCGTTCATCTTTCTCCAGCCAGGATTCTTCTTCGGGGTATCCCAGATGACCTGCGGGTCTGGACGAACCAGCAGATAATCGCCCCAGCGTTCCAGTTTTTCTCCCTTGGAGGTGTCAAGCACCTGATAATCTTTCCATTGATCTGCAATCCACATGATAAAAATATCCTTTCTTTCTATATAAATGGTTCTTTTTTTCTTATATCTTCCTATAGCATACCATAAACCGGAAAGGCAATACAACAGCTATTTGAAAATGCAAGTTTTATAAAGAAAAGTTTCATAAACCACCTTAAAAAATAAAATACATCCGTATAATTTGCCGAAAATGCAAGTGTTTCTTGACATATGGTCACTTTCCCGATACAATATTTTCTAGTAGCGTTGTGTAGCGTGAAAGTGAAACGCTGCATGATGAATCATGTTGTAAACAAAAGCACAGGAGGAGACCTATGAAACCGTATAGTCAGTTAAGCAAAGAAGAATTAACCGCTCTGAAAGAAGAACTGGAGAAGCAGTTTGAGGATGTGAAAGGCAAGGGCCTGAAACTGGATATGTCCCGTGGTAAACCGTCAAAAGCTCAGCTGGATCTGAGTAACGGCATGATGGATATTCTGAACAGCCAGGTAGATCTGGTAAGTTCAGATGGAGTAGACTGCAGAAACTATGGTATTCTGGATGGTATCAGCGATGCAAGAAAGCTGCTGGCCGATATGAGCGAAGTGCCGGAGAGAAATATCCTGATCTATGGCAATTCCAGCCTGAACGTTATGTTTGATACCGTTGCTCGTGCCATGACACACGGATTTCTGGGAAGCACTCCATGGTGCAAATTAGATAAAGTAAAATTCCTCTGTCCGGTACCCGGATATGACCGTCACTTTGGTATCACCGAATTCTTTGGAATCGAGATGATCAATGTGCCGTTACTGCCGACCGGTCCGGATATGGATATGGTGGAAAAACTGGTAGCAGAAGATCCGGCAATCAAGGGTATCTGGTGTGTACCGAAATACGCAAACCCGACCGGTATTTCTTATTCCGATGAGACAGTAAGAAGATTCGCTCATCTGAAACCGGCAGCAGAAGACTTCCGTATCTTCTGGGATAATGCATATTCTATCCATCATCTGTATGATGACAAGAGAGATGTCATTCTGGAACTGTTAAATGAATGTGTCAAAGCAGGCAACCCGGATATGGTCCTGAAGTTCATCTCTACCTCAAAAGTATCCTTCCCGGGATCCGGTATCGCAGCCCTGGCAGCATCCGAAGCCAACCTGGAAGATGCGAAAAAATACATGCGTGTGCAGACCATCGGTCATGATAAACTGAACCAGCTGCGTCACGTAAGATTCTTCAAAGATATGCAGGGAATGTACGCACACATGAGAAAACATGCCGACATCCTGCGTCCGAAGTTTGAAAAAGTATGGGAAGTCCTGGACAGAGAACTGGCTGGTCTGGAGATCGGTACCTGGACAAAACCGGTAGGTGGATATTTCATTTCCTTTGACTCTATGGAAGGATGCGCGAAAGCCATCGTAGCGAAAGCAAAAGAAGCCGGTCTGGTACTGACCGGAGCAGGTGCAACCTATCCATACGGAAAAGACCCGAAAGACAGCAATATCCGTATCGCTCCGTCTTTCCCGACCGTAGAAGAACTGGAAGTTGCTGTTGAGATCTTCGTTCTGAGTGTGAAACTGGTAAGTATCGACAAACTTCTGGAAGCATAAAGATAAGACAAACGAGGCTGTTTACCGGAAAAAAATCTTCCGGTAAGCAGCCTTTTTCGAGCATTGATTTTCCGGCTTTTTTCAGAAAATGGGTTTACCCGTCATAGGTTCGGTGTTAGAATAATGTGGAACAGGCTGAACGCGAGGGGGATATGCGAAAGTCTGTGAAAGTAAATGAAGGGATAATGCGGAAGTTTTGGCAGCTTTGACACAGGGAAGAAAGAAGCGGATCATGCCGGAAAAACCGCAGGATCAAAAGAAAGTAAGGGATTATCTATGGCAAAAAAGAAAAAGAAGAATGCGAAGAAACTGGTTCTTGGCGTACTGATTGCGTATGTGGCGATCATGGCTCTGGGATATATGGGCGTTTCCTATTATTTTTCCAGCCATTTTCTGAAAGGAACCACCATCAGCGGGATGGATTCCAGCAATAAGACAGCGGATCAGGTGAAAAAGAAGATCCAGAAACAGCTTGGTCAATACAAACTGCGGATCACGGAGATCGACGGAAAGACGGAGACGATCCAGGGATCTGCGATCGATCTGACCTATGTGGATGACGGAAAGATTGATGAACTGTTAAGTTCGCAGGATCGCTGGAAATGGATCACTGCATTTTCAGCGAAAAAGACATATGAACTGGCAGTTACGACTACTTATGATGAGAAAAAACTGACCGGTGTGCTGGATGATATGAGCTGTTTTCAGCAGGAAAATATCGTGGCACCGGAGGACGCTTATCTGAAGGAACAGGACGGTGAATATGTGATCGTTCCGGAGGTGGAAGGAAATACACTGGATCGCACCAAATTGGAGAGTGCAGTCAAAGATGCGATCGAAAACGGAAAGACAGAGATCAATCTGGAAGAGCTGGGATGTTATGAGAAACCGTCTGTTTTACAGGATGATGCGGGTCTGATCGCGGAGAGAGATGCAAAAAATCAGCTGTTAAAAGTGGACATCACCTATGATTTCGGTGACCGGAGTGAGACGGTAGACGGTTCTGTGGTCAAAGACTGGCTGATTCAGGACAGTGACGGAAACTGGACGGTGGATGAGAGCAAGGCAGCTGCCTATGTGCAGCAGCTGGCTTATAAGTACGATACATTCGGTCTGACACATGAATTTACTACACATGCAGGGAATAAGATTACCTTAAAGGGCGGCGATTACGGCTGGGTCATAAAAAAGAGTGAGACAACTGCAGCCCTTGTGGAATACATAAAAGAAGGAAAGACCGGAACCGTGGAACCGGTATATCTGTATGAGGGCAAGAGCCGTGACACCAACGACATCGGCGGCACTTATGTGGAGATCAGTATTCAGGATCAGGAAATGTGGTGCTACAAAGACGGTGTGGTTGTGGTGGATACCCCTGTGGTAACCGGAAATGTATCCAAAGGATACGATACCCCGGCAGGCAGTGTCTGGGCGATCGATGCGAAAAAGCATGATGCAGTTCTGAAAGGAGAAGGCTATACACAGCCGGTGACCTACTGGATGCCATTTAACGGCAATGTGGGAATCCACGATGCGGATACCTGGCGGTCACAGTATGGCGGCGAGATCTATAAAACGAGCGGTTCTCACGGATGCGTCAACACACCGACCGCAAATGCGGAAAAGATCTTTAACACCGTAGAGATCGGAACTCCGGTTATCGTATATTAGGAAAAGGAATCAGTCAGTGACCGGAAACGGTGACTGTGAAAAATAAGTTTGGAAAGAAAGAGTAGGAGAAAAAAGATGAAGATTGTAGTATTGGCAGCTGGAACCAGCACAGAACGTGAGGTTTCTATTGTATCGGGAACAAATGTGTGTAAGGCACTTCGTTCTAAGGGACATCAGGCGATTCTTGTGGATGTATTTTTCGGTAAGGAAGGTGCAGATTCTGCCACTGCTTTTGATGGAGATTATGATGTAGATGCGGAGGCAGCGTATATCAGCAGCTTTAACGATCAGGTAAAGGATGCGGTAGCAAGCGGAAGAGAATTCTTCGGTCCGGGTGTGATCGAGCTGTGTAAGGCAGCGGATGTGGTCTTCATGGCACTTCACGGAGCCAATGGCGAAGACGGAAGAGTACAGGCGTACTTCGATTTGTGCGGCATCCCGTATACCGGAACCGGCTATCTGAGCAGTGCGATGGCGATGGACAAAGGAATCACGAAAAAAATCTTCCTGACATCCGGCGTTCCGACACCGCGTGGCGTGGAGCTGAAGAAGGGAAAAGACAGCACAAATCTTGCTGATCATAACATGGAACTTCCGGTTGTGGTTAAGACCTGTTGTGGAGGTTCCAGTGTCGGTGTGTATATCACAAAGACACCGGAAGAATACGAAGAGGCACTGCAAGGTGCATTCTCCTACGAGGATGAAGTGGTAGTAGAGGAATATATCGAGGGAAGAGAATTTTCCGTTGGTGTGGTAGACGGAAAGGCATATCCGATCATCGAGATCGCCCCGGTAGAAGGCTTCTACGATTATAAAAATAAATATTCCGCAGGTGCGACGATCGACACCTGTCCGGCGGTTCTGACCGAAGGACAGACCAGACAGATGCAGGCATATGCAGAGGCCGGATGCAAGGCACTGGCAGTCGAGGGCTATGCAAGACTGGATTTCCTGATGAAAGAGGACGGCTCCATGTACTGCCTCGAAGCCAATACGCTGCCGGGTATGACACCAACCAGTCTGCTTCCACAGGAGGCGGCAGCACTGGGCATCGATTATGCACAGCTGTGTGAAAATCTGATTGAGATTTCCATGAGAAAATATCAGAAATAAGAATCTATTATAAAAAGAAAAAAGAGGAAATTGTAATGATGAAGAATCTTACACTGGAACATATCGCGGCTGCCTGCCACGGAACGTATTACGGACCGGAGGAGAAAAAAAGTCAGTGCATCGAAGCAGTGACAACGGACAGCCGGAAAATAGAAAAAAACTGCCTGTTTGTGCCGATTGTTGGTGCAAGAGCAGACGGTCACAAATTTATCGATCAGGTCATGGAGCAGGGAGCGCTGGCTACCTTAAGTGAACGCCCGTTAGGAGATGTGGAGTTCCCTTATATTCAGGTGGAATCTTCTCTCCAAGCGGTGAAAGATCTTGCAAAATATTATCTGGAACAGTTACAGATTCCGGTTGTCGGCATCACTGGAAGTGTGGGAAAGACCAGCACGAAAGAGATGATCGCAGCAGTTCTGGAACAGAAGTTCCGGGTATTAAAAACACTTGGAAACTTTAACAACGAACTGGGACTTCCGTTGACGGTATTTCGTCTCTGTGAAGAGGATGAGATCGCAGTTCTGGAGATGGGAATCAGTGATTTTGGAGAGATGCACCGTCTGGCTTCGATCGCACAGCCGAATACCTGTGTGATCACCAACATCGGAACCTGCCATCTGGAAAATTTGGGTGACCGTGACGGTGTGCTGAAAGCCAAAACAGAGGTTTTTGACCATCTGAAACCGGATGCAACCGTGATCTTAAACGGGGACGATGACAAACTGATCACGGTAAAAGAAGTGCAGGGAAAAGCTCCGATACACTTCGGAATGAACCCGGACTTCCCGTTATATGCCGATGAGATTGAGAGCAAAGGTCTGAAGGGAATCGCCTGTAAGATCCATACGCCAAAAGGAGCATTCTCCGTGGTTGTGCCGATCCCGGGACGCCATATGGTTTACAATGCGCTGGCAGGAACAGCCGTTGGTCTGGCGTACGGCATGGAACTTTCCGAGATCCAGAAAGGAATCGAAAGTTTACAGTCGTTAAGCGGCCGGTTCCATATTATTGAAAATGAAAATTATACAATCGTGGATGATTGCTACAACGCTAATCCGATGTCCATGAAAGCGTCTCTCGGTATCCTGAAAGATGCGATGGGAAGAAAGGTTGCCGTACTTGGCGATATGGGAGAACTCGGTGCGAATGAGAAAGAGTTGCATAGAGAAGTCGGAACTTTCGCGGGAACCTGCGGGATTGATCTTCTGATCTGTGTGGGTACTCTGGCAAAAGAGATTGCAGAGGCGGCAAAGATGAGCAGCAAAGCGGAAGGAAAAGCGCTGGGGATTGTTCATTTTGCCACACTGGAAGATCTGCTGGCTCATCTTGGAGAGCAGGTAAAACAGGGCGATACGATTCTTGTAAAGGCTTCTCATTTTATGAATTTTGGAAAAGTAGTGGAGGCATTACAGAAATAAAGAAAACGAAATATATTGAATAATAAAAAAGAACGGGTCACCGGTATTAAACCAGTGGCTCGTTCTTTTTTAATGTTTCAAGAATCTGTGCTCTTGTGTATTCACCGATATGTTTTTTGTCCTCCTTGGAGAGTTCAGACGGACGGAACGGTTTGCCGTATTCGAGTACCACGTGAGTTTTCCGAATCTTCGGGAACTGTTTTTCGAAGATGGATACGGTGTTGTTCATTGCGATCGGTACGATCAAACAGTCGGTTTTGGTTGCCAGACGGAAACTTCCCTCATGAAAGTCCAGCAGATCCAGGTCGCTCTCGTTCCGGTTTCTGGTTCCTTCCGGGAAGATACATACCGAGATACCGGATTTGATCAGGTCGATACCTGTCAGGATGGTCTTCAGACCTTTTTTGATGTCTTTCCGGTCAAGGAAGAGACAATGGAGATAGCGCATCCAGTTTGAAAGCAGCGGTATTTTCTCCATCTCTGTTTTTGCGATATAACCGGTCAGCCGCGGGCAGCGGGTGTAGGTAAGCAGGATGTCAAAAAAGCTGCGGTGGTTGCCGATATACAGGACAGCTTCGTCCTTCGGAACCAGTTCTTCACCGATCACTGTAACTTCCACACCGGTCAGCCACAGGATAAAGCGGAACACTGCCTGGATCAGACGCAGGGAGCTGATATCCTTGGTATAAGGTTTGAATTTACCGATGATCCATTCGACGATCAGAATGGGAATGGAGAGGATCAGAAAACCGATGACAGTAATACATACTAAGAGAAATCTTATCATATGTGCCTCCGTTATTAATTGTATGATGTTAGAGATTCAAGTTTAGAAACCTTCCCGTAAGCAAGCTTGCGTCAGGTTTCCGAATTTAGTCCCTAGAGCGTGTCTGAAAAATCATTTCCGCAATCTGCAAGCCCAACTTTGCGGTATATTTTACCCTCATTCGGTTGCCGTAGCCCGCTACGCCGCTCTCATTCGGATAAAATCTCCCACAAACTGAGACTCGCAGCTCACGAAAAGCCTTTTTCAGACACGCTCTAGTATCATAATATTATATAGGAATTTATGAAAAAAATCCACATAAAATAATAGGGATCAATCGTGGGGGAATAACGATGAACAGGAGTGTGGTATTGCTGCTTCTGATCGCCGTGCTGGCGGGGAGTATCTGGGGGTGCGGCATGATGCAGCAGAAAAAAGGGAAGGAACATGCGGTGGAATATACGGTACTGGGAGAAGATCAGATACCCGACGAGATCCGGAAAGTGGTGGATGTGAAAAAGCAGGAAGAATTTCAGATGACCTATCAGGAGGAGGATATGTTGTATCTGCTGCAGGGATATGGCATCCAGAGCAGCGGCGGTTACAGCATCCGGGTGGAAAAAGTCAGTGAAAATGATACGGAACTCCATGTAAAGACGAAACTGATCGGTCCGGAGGGGAAAAGTGGGGAGACGGAGGGGATATCCTGCCCGTATCTCGTGATCAAGGTGGAAAACCGCCATAAAAAAGTAGTGTTTGATTAGGAGGGAGTTTATGGAACTGCGAAAAAAAGAACTGCATATGCTGCGAAAGAAAAGCGAGGCTCAGAATCAGATCACCTTTGATGAGGATTTTAATGTGCCGGATCACAAAGCGGATATCGGGCAGATGATCCAGAAGAAAGGCGAGGTGGAGATCGACCAGGTACAGGTGAGCGAAGGAAAAGCAGTGATCCAGGGGCAGCTGGTCTTTCGGCTTTTATATGTGGCAGACAGTCCGGGACGGACGGTTTCGAGTCTGGAGGGGAAACTTCCGATCGAGGAGACGTTGCATCTGGACGAGGTGCGAAGCGGGGATAAAGTCTGCCTGAAATGGGAGATTGAGGATCTGACGATCCACCTGATCAATTCCCGGAAACTGAATATCAAGGCGATCGTGGAATTTTTTGCTGTCGTGGATGAGAATACGCAGGTGGCAGTACCCGTGGAATTAAAGGGCGCTGACCAGATTTCCACAAAGAAAAAGACGATTCGGGTGCTGACGCTTGGTGTACATAAAAAAGATATCCTGCGGAAAAAAGAAGAGATCACACTTGCCTCGAATAAACCGAATATTCATCAGATTCTGTGGAAGGATATTCAGGTACGGGGACTGGAGATGCGGGCACAGGAGGGAAAGGTGACCGCGCGGGGCGAACTGTCGGTATTTGTGCTGTATGTGTCCGATGATGAGGCAAATCCGTTGCAGTGGCTGGAACAGACGATACCATTTTCCGGGGAACTTTCCTGCACGGGATGTACGATGGATATGATCCCGTATATCGACACGACGATGCTGCAGTCCAATCTGGAGATCAAACCGGATGCAGACGGGGAAGAACGGGTGCTTCTGGTGGATGTGGTGCTGGAACTGGATATGAAACTGTATCAGGAGGAGACGGAGACCATTCTTCTGGATGTCTATACGCCAAAACTGGAATGTATCCCGCAGAGGGAGCCGCAGATGCTGGAACAGCTGGTGGTAAAAAATGCGGCAAAATGCCGTGTCAGTGACCGGATCTCCGTTGCCGAGGCGCAGGGAAAGATTCTGCAGATCTGTCACGGAGAGGGCAGTGTGAAGGTGGACAGCGTGCAGCCGGTAGAGCACGGGATCCAGGTGGAAGGTGTTGTGCAGGTAAGGATCCTCTACAGCATCAGTGACGATGAGATGCCGTTTTATTCCATGGAGACGATGATCCCGTTCTCGCAGATGATCGAGGGCGAACAGGTCAACGGGCAGTGCGGCTATCAGCTTCAGGCAGATCTGGAGCAGCTGTCGATGGTGATGCTTGACAGCAGTGAGATCGAGGTGAAAGTGGTGCTGAATCTGAACACACTGCTGGTGACCCAGTGGGAGGAGAACATCATACAGGAGATCCAGACGAAGGAACCCGATCAAAAGAAACTGGAGGAAATGCCGGGCATCGTGTGTTATGTGGTACAGCCACAGGATACGCTGTGGGATATTGCAAAAATGTTCTATACCACGATGGATGATATCCGGAAACTGAACGATCTCGGAGAGGGGGAAGTCAAACCGCGTCAGACACTTCTGGTGGTGAAAAACAGTGAAGGGTGAGCAACGTTTCTGTAAAAAAGAGTAAGACGCAGGCAACTTTAGTTAGTGATAAAAATATATGAAAAGAGTTGCTTGTATTTTCGGAAAAAACATAGTAATATATGCTTATATGAATATTGTATACAAAGTACATTGCAAAGAAAAGGGGCAGAAAGGATGCGTTTACAGGCTTTTGCGAAGATCAACCTTGGGTTGGATGTGTTAGGAAAACGGGAAGATGGATATCACGAAGTCCGCATGATCATGCAGACGATCCGGATGTATGACCAGCTGGATATGAAAAAGAGTGAGGAGCCGGGGATTCATCTGACGACAAATAAAAATTATATCCCGGTCGATGAAAGTAACCTCGTATACCGGGCGGCGAAACTGATGATGGATACCTGTGGGATCACAGAAGGTGTGAGCATCCATCTGCATAAGGTGATCCCGGTGGCAGCAGGCATGGCGGGAGGAAGTTCCGATGCAGCTGCGACACTGGTAGGTATGAACCGGCTGTTCCGGTGCGGGCTTTCCAAAAACAGACTGATGGAACTCGGCGTACAGATCGGTGCGGATGTTCCATACTGCGTGCTTCGCGGAACGGCACTGGCAGAGGGAATCGGAGAGAAACTGACGGTACTTCCACCGATGCCGGACTGCTGGATCCTGATCGGAAAACCGGGCATCAGCGTATCTACCAAATATGTATATACAACACTTGATCTGAACACCGATACGGTACACCCGGACATCGACGGGATGCGGAAAGCACTGGAAGACGGTGATCTGTACGGTATCACTGATCGGATGGGAAATGTCTTACAGGATGTGACGATCCCGGCTTACCCGGAGGTGGAGACGATCAAGGAACGGATGAAAGCCTGGGGAGCGGTCAACGCGATGATGAGCGGAAGCGGCCCTACGGTTTTCGGAATCTTTGACAACGAAGAAAAAGCACAGGAGGCGTGCCAGAAGCTGCGGGAGAGCGGATTATGTCAGCAGGTATTTCTGACAGTGCCGTTTAACAACTATGGAGGAAGGACAGCGGATGACAAATGATTTACACCTGGAAATGAATGAATATCTGCCACTGCGGGATGTGGTTTTCAATACACTTCGTCAGGCGATTCTGCGCGGGGAGTTAAAACCCGGAGAGCGGTTGATGGAGATCGCACTTTCCCAGCGGCTTGGCGTAAGCCGTACTCCTGTCCGGGAGGCGATCCGGATGCTGGAACAGGAAGGTCTGGTGATCATGATCCCGAGAAAAGGCGCGCAGGTTGCGGAGATTTCCGAGAAAGACCTGAAAGATGTGCTGGAAGTCCGGCTGGGACTGGAAGAACTGGCAGTGCGGATTGCGTGTCAGCGGATCACAGAGGAAGAACTCGAAGAGCTGGAACAGGCGGTGAAAGAGTTCGAGGAAGCGATGAAAAGAGATGATCTGGGAGCACTTGCGGCGGCAGATGTCAAGGTGCATGAAGTGATCTACGGAAGCACCCACAACAAGCGTCTGGTGCAGATCATCAGTAACATCCGGGAGCAGATGTATCGCTACCGTGTGGAATATCTGAAGGATGTGGAGAGCCGGAAAACGCTGGTAGAAGAGCACTACGCCGTATACCGGGCACTCAAAGCGAGAAATCAGCAGCAGGCGGTGAAAGATATCTGTATCCATATCGTGAACCAGCAGGACGCGATTCTGCGCAGTCTGGAGCAGATGAACAAAGAGGAACAGCCAAAATAAAAGATCGAACAGGAAAGACAGAACTCTGTGTGGAAGGATTAGGAACTTTGACACAGGATTCTGTTTTTTTGCGCGCATAAAACGAAAAAGAACCGGAGAAGATAAAGGAGGTGAACAGGATTCCGAGCGTACATAGAAAGAAAAGGAGGCAGAAATATGGCAGAGGGAACACCGGTGACAAAGAATCTGGAAGAAAATGAGGTCTGGTTTCGAAGCCGCTGCGAAGGCTGTGCGGATATCAAACTCCAGCCCATGCTGCTTGGAAAAGGGGGCAGCGTCCATGTGCTGGCGATTTATGTGGAAAATACCGTGCCGAATCTGATCCTCGAAGAGTCGGTGCTTGGGCGGATGTTTATCGAGATGACGGATAAAACTCCAGGGGAAGTGTATCAGGCAGTGGAAGCGAACAGCCTCGGACTTTCGGAGGCGGAGCCGCTGCCCACAAGGGAAGAGGCGATGGATGCGATGCTGGCGGGAAATCTGCTGCTTCTGGTGGACGGGTACAATAAGGGACTGAAGATCGGGAGCAAGGGATATCCCTCCCGCTCGGTAGATACCACGGACACAGAAAAGGTGCTGCGGGGATCGAACGAGGGATTTACCGAGTCGGTAAAGACCAATACCGCTCTGATCCGGAAAAGGATCCGGAGCACGGATCTGAAAGTGGAAGAGCTGACCGCCGGTGTCCGGTCGAATACGAGACTGGTACTTGTGTATATGAAAGAACTGGTATACCAGGAAGTGCTCGAGCAGATCCGGCAGGGCATTGACCGGTTTGTGATCGACGGTGTGTTAGACAGCGGGATCATCGAGCAGCTGACGGAAGAGGACTGGGTATCACCGTTTCCGCAGTTTCAGACGACCGAGCGGCCGGATCTGGCGGCGATGGAAGTGCTGGACGGGAGAGTGGTGTTACTGTCTGACAATTCCCCGGTAGCATTACTGCTTCCGAGTGCCTTTCAGGATTTTATGAATGTGACGGAGGATCGCTATAACCGATTCGAGATTGCCTCTTTTGAGCGGCTGATCCGCTATGCGGCGATGGTATTTTCCTTTTTGCTGTCCGGAACGTATCTGGCAGTGATCGGATTTCACACGATGATCCTTCCGACGAATCTGATCCTGTCCTTTGCGGAGTCCAGGCAGGGCGTGCCGTTTCCGAGCCTCCTGGAAGTGCTGTTTATGGAACTGGCGTTTGAACTGATCCGCGAGGCGGGGATCCGGATGCCGGGGGCGCTCAGCGGAACCATCGGTATCGTAGGCGGACTGATCATCGGAGATGCGGCGGTCAGTGCTAATCTGGTGAGCCCGATGGCGGTGGTGGTTGTGGCACTGAGCGCACTCAGTTCCTTTGCCATACCGAATGAGGAATGTACCTCGGCATTCCGGCTGATCAAATACGGATTTATCCTGCTTGGCGGACTGCTTGGTATGTATGGGATCGTACTGGGATTGTATCTCCTTTTCGGACATCTGGCACGGCTGACAAGTTTTCAGATCCCGTATCTGATGCCATTTACCGGAAAAGGGGTTGCCGGGTATCGGGATGAGCGGGATCTTCTGGTGCGGGCACCGATGCGGCGGATGCGATACCGCCCGATTTATGCAGTAAGATCCCAGAGAATCCGGTTACGGGAAAATCAAAAGGTAAGGGGTGACAGAAAACATGTTTGCAGATAATAACCGAATTTCCTGGCTGCAGATGCGCTGTCAGTTTTTACTCGCGGCACTGGGCGTGGGACTGTTATGGGGAATTCCCGGATTTACCGGAAGAGAAGGAGCGGTTGGTATCCTGATCGGAGGAGCACTCCTCGCCTGCTGGAGCGGGATCCTTCGAAGACAGATGACGGTATTCCGGGATCCGATCCGGTACTTTGGAAAAACCTGTGCATGGCTGCTGGCAGGGATCTGGGAGAGTTATCTGGTACTTACCGGCGGATGGCTGGTGGCAAAAGTCGGACACCTGGCAGGGGAATATCTGGTCTCCGGGGTGCCGGAGACGATGCTTTCCCTTGCGTTCGTGTTTGCGGCACTGGGTGGTTCCCATCATGTACAGGCACGGGGACGGCTGGCGCAGACTTCCTGGGCGATCGTGGCGTGGCTGGGAGGAATCTTACTGTTGCTGGCAGGAAAGCCATTGGGGACGGTGACGGGTGGTCAGCAGCCGGAACCGGCAGCTTTTGACTGGATGCTCAGTGTGAAAAATGCAGGAAAATACGTGGCATATGGATCCGGGATCGGTCTGATAGCCTGGCTGATGGTACAGGTCCGTACCGGAAAAGAGGAAAAGAAAAAGGAAGGGCTGGCGCTGGCGGTCGGTCAGCTGTCTCTCTGGTTTCTCGCGGGAGCGCTGCTTCTCACAGCAAACTTCGGAACCGACGCCCCAAATATGGATACCTGTCCCATTCTGGAAGTGATGGCAGGCGTGGAGATCCCAGGTGGATTTTTACGGAGGGTGGATCTGATCTTTTTAAGTATTTTGCTGTTTTCACTCACATTTTTACTGGGAAGTATCTTTTTTTATAGCAGTTATGTGGCGGAGCGCGTTTCTGTTACGATCAGCCGGATCCCGGCAGCGATTCTCTGCCTGATTTTTGGAACTGTCGGGGAGACGCAGTGGGCGTGGAGCAGGTATTATCCGGAACTGTTATGGAAAATCTATCTGCCGTTGTTTTTGGTGATCACAGTGTGCGCCGGATGGGCGAGGAGGCGATCGTATGGAGAAAGATAAAAGAAAACTTCTTTTTGGTATGGCTGTCCTGGGGCTTGCGCTGCTTACTTCCTGTCAGGTCGTGGAACCGGAAAAACGGGCGTATCCGCAGGTGATCGGGATTGACTGGCAGGAGGAAGAGGAAAATTATATCGTCTGGCTGCATATGGCTTCGCTGACGGAAGATACCGGACAGAGCAAACAAAGCGGCGAGACGCAGCCGGGGAAGGAACTGTATTTTACGGGTTCGGATGCACAGGAGATCCGTGCCGCTTACGAGGCAACCAGAGAGCAATATCTGGATATCGGGCATGTAAAGGCGGTGGTTTTTGGGGCGAGTCTACAGGAGAATGGGGAAACATTCAAAAAAGTGCTGAACGGCATGGAGGCAGAGAGCAGTCTTGGGAACAGTCCCTGTATTTTTACGACGGAGAGTCTCGGGGAACTGGCAGAGACGGTGGAAGAGCAGGAACTTTCCCTGGGAGATTTTCTGACCGGGCTCTATGAAAACCGCACGGATGTATCTGCACAGTCGCCGGTGAAACTTGCAGACCTTTATCGCGCCTTTCATAAAAATATGGTATTACCGGAGATCCCGGCAATAGAAATTGATAAATCCATTGTGAAAGTCTCCGGGACATAGTATAATGAATTGTGAAAGTGTAACAAAAACAGAGAAAAAATAACAGAAAATATAGAGAAAATCCCAGTACACCCGAAGGGAGGACAGCCATGAAAAAAATGTTGTTAAATAAAAAGAATCTGTATATTAAACTTACTGCTGTCCTGATCCTGCTGATCGTGGGGATACTGGGGATTTATACGGCATTTGTTCAGAAAATTGCGACCGGTCAGTGTTTTAATATTCTGGATGATTCCAGGGAACGGATGGGACAGATGATCGTCAATGAGATGCAAAACGAACAGGATCATCTGGAAGCAGCCTCGTATCTGCTGAAAAATCTTCTGACGGATTGTGATGCAAACGAGGCAGGGAGAAGGATCTACGTTTGCGGTGACGATACCGTTTGAGATAGCCTCGGAAAAAGAAGGAAAGGGTGATTCGGAGGAAGAGAAAAAAGAATCACTGAAAGGGATTCATCTGCTACTCGCGGAGGACAATGAGCTGAATGTGGAGGTAGCAAGAGAACTCCTGGAAGAGCGCGGAGCGGTGGTTTCCACGGCAGCGGATGGTCAGGAGGCAGTCCGGATGTTTGAAGAGAGTCCGGAGGGGACATACGATGTGATCCTGATGGATGTGATGATGCCGGTAACGGATGGACTGGAAGCCACGCGAAAGATCCGTGCTTCACAGAGAGAAGAGGGAAGAAAGATTCCGATCATTGCCCTGACGGCAAATGCATTTCGTGAGGATATGGAGTAATGCACCAGAGCGGGTATGGACGCGCATCTGGCAAAACCGATGGAACTGGAAAAGATGATACATACGATTGCGGAGATGACCCGAAAGAACAGATAGATAAGCAATACGAGGAAGGTAGAAAAATGGACAGCGAAAGAAGAGAAAATCAGGATGCATTTACCTGTTTGATGGAGCAGGCGGTTGTGCTCGGAAAAAAGAAAGAAAACGGAGACCGGGACTGGGCAGAATCGTTTCAGGAATTTCTGAAACTGATGGCAGACTGTACAGATGCGGACCGGGTACTGGTATTTCCGATCATCAACGGGGATACCTATGAGAGAAGCTTTGAATACTGGAGGAAAGACCTCTCCTTTCCGGGAACGGATAAGCGGATGGTATCGATCCACTGGATCCCGGAGTACCATCAAGCATTTTGTGAGGGACGCACGGTGGTGATCCGTGATATGGAAGAACTCCGGCATGAGGATGCGGTTATTTACCACCGTTTTCATGTGGAAGGTGTGGAGATGCTGATTGCTTTTCCGCTGATGTACCGGGGAAAACTGTGGGGCTATATCCGGATCGATAATCCGGAGCTGGAACAGTCGAAACAGCTGCTTTCGGTGCTTCCGATGATGGGAGCGTATCTTGGCAGTATGAATGACGGCAGTCAGATGCGGAATGTGCTGAACCGGCATGAATACCTGCTGAGCAAGAACCGGTTCGAACTGGAAAAAGAACGGCAGTTTCTGGATGTTTTGTGCAGAGATTACACATCGGTGTATATCGTGGATCTGGAACAGGGATCTGCGGCAATGTTAAAACTGGAAAATACTGCGAATGCGTCACGGATGATTTCCATGCAAAGAAGAAAAAGTCTGGATTATGTCAGCACGATGAAGGGATATGCGAAAAATTATGTGGGAGAAGAAGATCTGGAGAAGTTTCTGAAAATCATGGATCTGGAAAATCTGAAGCAGGAACTCGCAGAAAAAGAGCGTATCAATTTCCGTTACCGGAGCATCCCGAATATGCGAGGAGAGCAGTATTTTGAGGTGCAGGTGGTGCGGATCAACGAAGTACAGTTTGATAACCGGGTACTGATCGGATTTCATCATATTGATGATATCATTGCAGAGGAAGAGAGAAAGCAGTATGAACTGCAGCAGGCACTGGAGCGCACAGAAGCAAGTAATGAAGTACTGCTGGCGATCAGTAAAATCTATTACGAGATTCTGCGGATCGATCTGGAAGCGGATACATATGAGCAAATCTATACGGAACGGCAGATTTATCCGGAAGAAAAAAGAACCGGCTGTGCATCTGCGGATGTGAGATATCTGCATGAGACGTTCGGTGTACCGGAATACCGGGAGCGGATGAGGGAGTTCTTTGACCTGCATACCCTGGCAGAGCGGCTGGAAAAAGACGAAACTGTGGCGGCGGAATATCTGGCTGTGGACGGAAACTGGCATACGGCGCGTTTTATTGCCAAGCGGTGGAATAACGAGGGAAAAGTGACCCATGCGTTATATGTGGCAAGGCTGATCAGTGATGAGAAGCGAAGAGAGAAAAACTGGATCGCCATAGCGGAGGAAGCCAACAAAGCAAATGCTGCGAAGACAGAATTTATCTCGCAGATCGCGCATGACATTCGGACACCGATGAATGCGGTCATGGGATTTACCGAGATTATCGGGCAGCATCCGGAAGAGCCGGAGAAAGTTGTCTATGGACTGGAAAAAATCCGGACCGCAGGAAAGTTTTTGCAGGAACTTGTGGACGAAGTGCTCGATATCACGAGGATTGAAAATGGACGGATGCGGCTCGTACCGGAAGAAGTCAGCCTGGCAAAGATCCTGAGTGAATTTCAGGTTGCCATCGAGCATGTGAAGATGGGAAGAAAGCTGGACATTTCTTACGCGCAGCACGATATGATACAGGATCGGGTGATCGTGGATGCACTGCGCCTGAAACAAATTTATACCAATATTCTGTCCAACGCAGTCAAATACACACCGGATGGCGGAAACGTGGATGTGGAGATTTTTGAGGAAAACCCGGAAGAGGAAAAGAAAATCCGGCTGATCGCGAAGATCCGGGATAATGGAATCGGAATGTCGGAAGAATACATGGAAGAGATGTATTCCAAATTTACCCGTGCCACAGATACAAGAATCAACAAAGTGCAGGGGCATGGACTGGGGCTTTCCATCGTGAAAGAACTGGTCGATCTGATGGGCGGCGAGATTCAGGTACGAAGTAAACTTGGAGAGGGGACGTTATTCGAGATTTGGATTGACCTGGATTATGTCAATCAAAAAGAAGAGACTTCCGTGGAAGAGAGAAAGGAAGATTATGCAGGTTACTGCAAAGGAATGCATCTTCTGGTGGCAGAGGATAACGAGCTGAATTATGAGGTCGTATCGGAACTTTTGGACATGTATGAGATCACCTGTGACCGGGCGGATGACGGTTCGGTCTGTGTGGAAAAATTCTGTGCATCGAAGGAAAACGCGTATGACGCAATCCTGATGGATATGCAGATGCCGGTGATGGACGGCTTACAGGCAACGGCGGCGATCCGCAGGTTAAATCATCCACAGGCACACCGGATTCCGATCATCGCGATGACGGCAAATGCATTTCGGGATGATATAGAAAAATGTATGGATGCGGGAATGAATCTGCATCTGGCAAAGCCTGTCAATATGGAATTGCTTTTGGAGGCTTTGTACCGTCTGAAAAAAGACAACCAGAAAAAAACGGGAAGACAAGAGGAAGAAAAATGAGAGAACAACGTGGCTGGGAATTGCGCGGGGAGATCGGGCAGGTATGGAGACTGAGTCTGCCGGCGATCCTTACGCAGATCACAACGATCGCCATGCAGTATATTGACTCTGCGATGGTAGGCACGCTGGGGGCAAATGCATCCGCAGCGATCGGTCTGGTGGCGTCAACGACCTGGCTTTTTGGAGGAATTACTTATGCGATCTCTGCGGGATTTTCCGTGCAGGTCGCACATCATATCGGAGGAAAAAAAGAGAGAGAGGCAAGACAGGTCGTCTGTCACGGATTGTTGGTTGCCCTGCTGGTGTCGGGGCTTTTGTGCCTGATCGGACTTTCCATCAGCGGAAAGCTTCCGGTGTGGCTGGGAGGCAATCCGGAGATTCGGAAAGACGCGTCGGCGTATTTTATGGTGTACGCGCTGATGGTGCCGTTTTCACAGATCAATTCATTGAATTCTTCGTTCCTGCAATGCAGCGGGGACATGGTGACACCGAGTATCCTGAATGCGGTCATGTGCGTGCTGGATGTGATTTTCAATGCACTTTTGATCCCGCGGTTCGGTGTTATGGGAGCTGGTATGGGAACGGCACTTGCCTGTGCCTGCATCAGCCTGACGATGACAGCGCGGTGCTGTATCCACAATGAAAAACTGCATCTGCGAAGAGCGGAAGGGGTTCACTTTGATCCGGAGATTTTAAAGAAGGCATTCCGCATCGGAACACCGGTGGCAGTGCAGGAGATCGCGATGAACAGTGCGATGGTGGCGGCAACGATGATCATTGCACCGTTGGGAGCCGTCTCGATCGCAGCCAATTCGTTCGCAGTGACCGCGGAGAGTCTGTGTTATATGCCGGGATATGGGATCGGATCGGCGGCGACAACGCTGGTTGGAAGAAGTGTGGGTGCCGGTGAGGCGAAACAGGCAAAACGGTATGGAAATATCTGTACGGCGATGGGGGTATGCTTTATGGCGGCGACCGGAGCGGTCATGATGCTGATCTGCCCGCTGGTTTTTCGGATGCTGACACCGGATTCGTCGGTACGGTCATTGGCGGCGCAGGTGCTTCGCATCGAACTTCTGGCGGAGCCGCTGTTTGGAGCATCGATCGTGGCAGCAGGAGCACTCCGTGGAGCCGGAGATACTTTCGTTCCGAGTCTCATGAATCTGGGAAGCATCTGGATCGTGCGTCTGGGACTTGCAATGATTCTGGTAAGACGGCTGGGACTTCACGGCATGTGGATCGCGATGGCAGTGGAACTCTGTGTGAGAGGCTGTCTGATGTTATACAGACAGAGGACGTCGAAGTATTATAATCTGTATAAAAAGGAAACGGTTGCAGAAAATGCGTAAACACGGTTGCAGAAATTGTGGTAAAATTCGAGAATGTTAAAAAATCAAAATTGGTCCACTGGATCAATTATTGATATGCAATGCAACAAAAGCCATATCGTTCTAGGTAAAAAGAACGATATGGCTTTTTGCATCCATTAGATTAGATATTCAGCATATCACTGAAAACTTTCAGAGCGCCGTCAGTATCATGAGCCAGAACGCGTTTTGCAAGGATCTTACCAAGCTGTACGCCTTCCTGGTCGAAGCTGTTCAGGTTCCATACGAAGCCCTGGAACATGATCTTGTTTTCAAAGTGAGCTAACAGAGCACCCAGAGATGCAGGTGTCAGTTTGTCTCCAACGATGATGCTGGAAGGACGTTTTCCTTTGAAGTTCTTGTTCAGGTTTTCGTCTTCTTTACCGCAGGCAAATGCTACGATCTGTGCAGCTACGTTTGCACACAGTTTCTGCTGGCTGGTGCTGTTTTCGATATCAACATCTACGCCCAGCTGGCTGTTTTTGAATCCGATGAACTGCAGCGGAACGATATCAGTTCCCTGATGCAGTAACTGATAGAAAGAGTGCTGTCCGTTGGTTCCTGGTTCTCCGAAGATCACCGGTCCGGTTACATAATCTACCGGTTCACCGAAACGGTTGACAGATTTTCCGTTGGATTCCATATCACACTGCTGCAGATGTGCCGGGAAACGGCTCAGTGCCTGAGAGTATGGCAGAACTGCTGTGGAAGGATATCCCTGTACATTTCTTTCGTATACGCCGATCAGAGCATCCAGCATATCCGGGTTCTTTAACAGATCACGGTTGGTAGCCAGTTTGTCTTCTGCTGCGGCACCGTCGAGAAGTTCTGCGAAAACTTCCGGTCCGAAAGCCAGAGAAAGGATCGCGCCACCTACACCGGATACGGAAGAGTAACGTCCGCCGATGTAATCATCCATGAAGATTGCGGTCAGGTATTCATCGCTCTTAGCCAGCGGAGAAGTCTCACTGGTAACTGCCAGCATATGTTTGGAAGGATTCAGACCTGCTTTTGTCAGAGCATCTTTAACAAATGCTTCGTTGGTCAGAGTTTCCAGAGTCGTACCGGATTTGGATACAACGATAAACAGAGCGTGTGCCAGATCTACAGATGCCAAAACAGCAGCTGCATCATCCGGATCTACGTTGCTGATGAATTTTGCTTCCATTTTGAAGGTGTTGTTGGCTTTTGCCCAGTTTTCCAGTGCGATATATAAAGCACGAGGACCCAGGTCACTTCCGCCGATACCGATCTGTACAACGGTTGTGAATTTTTCACCGGCTTCGTTTACGATTTCACCGGCATGTACTTTGTTTGCAAAATCAGCAGCTTTTTTCTGCTGTGCCACATAGAATTCACGTTTGTCCACGCCGTCAACAACGACAGGATTACCCAGCTGTGTACGAGCCAGGTGATGCAGAACCATACGGTTTTCACCGGTGTTGATCACAGCACCATTGTACAGTTCTTTGAATTTATCAATTAACTGTGCTTCGCCTGCCAGTTCAGCCAGAGCTGCGAGAACAGTTTCATCCACTTCTTTTGCTGCGTAATTGTACTGTAAACCTGCAGCCATTGGAGTGCTGTAGTTCTTTACACGTTCGCCACCCTGTTCTCCGGACATTGCAGCGGCAATATCCACATGATTTTTCAATCCGGAAAGTTTTTTATAAGATGAAAGGGTGTCCAGATTTTTCCATGTTGCCATAATATATTCCTCCTTTTATAGGTGTATAATCACCATCGCCATTAGTCATTATACTGAAAAAAAACGTCGATTTCAATGGATTGATGGATTTATCGGTAAAAATGTCGAATTTGCAAAAAGTCGTTATGTATTTTGCACAGGGTATATTGATTTTATGTGAAAAGTAGTTCAAAATAGAGGAAAGTATGACGAATCTTATGGGAAAATATGGGAGGAAAAGAATGGAACTGATCAGTCAGAAAATGAGAAAATTAGCGCCGGAACTGGATCCGCTGCGGATCGGAACCGGCTGGAAAAAAGAAGATTTGGACAAAGTACAGGTTATGGTGGAGAGCACCTACGGAGACAGTCATCCGGGAAGCGGACACCTGAATCTGCTGGTGGAAGAGGTAAGAAAAGGAATCGCAGAAGAAGGAGGTTATGGCGCGCGGTATTTCTGCACGGATATCTGTGACGGAGAGAGCCAGGGAACGGACGGAATCAATTACAGCCTGGCAAGCCGGGAAATGATCGCAAATATGATCGAGATCCATGCCAATGCAACTCCATTCGATGCTGGGGTGTATCTGTCAAGCTGTGATAAAGGTGTTCCGGGAAATCTGATCGGTATGATGCGGGTGGATATCCCGTCTGTCTTTGTTCCGGGTGGAACGATGAACGCAGGACCGGATATGCTGACGCTCGAACAGCTCGGCATGTACAGTGCCCGATATGAGCGCGGGGAGATCGATGAAGCAATGCTGGACTGGGCAAAATGCAACGCCTGTCCGAGCTGCGGCGCCTGCTCCTTTATCGGAACCGCATCCACGATGCAGATCATGGCGGAAGCACTGGGACTGGCACTTCCGGGAAGTGCCCTGATGCCGTCCACCAGCCCGGATCTTCTGGCATTTGCCCGAGAAGCCGGCAGACAGGCGGTACGTCTGGCAAAGATGGAGAATATGAAACCATCGGATATCGTAACAATCAAAAGCTTTGAAAATGCGATTCTTGTCCACGCGGCAATCTCCGGAAGCACGAACTGTCTGCTGCATCTTCCGGCGATCGCCCATGAACTGGGCATCGAGATCACCGGTGAGACCTTTGACCGGCTACACCGGAACGCCCGGTATCTTCTGGATGTCCGTCCGGCAGGCAGGTGGCCGGCAGAATGTTTCTACTATGCGGGAGGCGTGCCGGCGATCATGGAAGAGATCCGGGAACATCTGCATCTGGATGTGATGACCGTCACAGGAAAGACAATGGGAGAAAATCTGGACGAATTGAAACACAATGGTTTTTATGAAAAATGCGACCGCTGGCTGCAGGAATTCAATCAGCGTTACCAGATCAACCTGAAAAAAGAAGATATCATCCGCCCATACGCGGATGCGATCGGAACGGACGGAAGCATCGCCATCTTAAAAGGCAATCTGGCACCGGAGGGCGCGGTGATCAAACACACCGCCTGCCCAAAAGAAATGTTCCGGTCTGTGCTGTGGGCGCGTCCGTTTGACAGCGAGGAGGAATGTCTGGATGCGGTGCTGAAGCATAAAGTCCGGAAAGGCGATGCGGTATTTATCCGCTACGAAGGACCGAAGGGCAGCGGCATGCCGGAGATGTTCTATACTTCTGAGGCGATTAGCAGCGACAAAGAACTGGGAAAAAGCATTGCACTGATCACTGACGGAAGATTTTCCGGCGCATCCACCGGACCGGTCATCGGACATTGCAGTCCGGAAGCGGTAGACGGCGGTCCGATTGCCCTGGTGGAAGAGGGAGATCTGATCGAGATCGATGTGTTTGAGCGAAAGTTAAATATCATTGGTGTGGCAGGTGAGCGAAAGACACCGGAAGAAATCGATGCGATTTTAACAGAACGAAAGGCCGCCTGGAAGCCACGGGAACCGAAATACAAAAAAGGCGTCCTGAAACTGTTCAGCCAGCATGCCGCAAGCCCGATGAAAGGGGCATATCTCGAATAACGGGAAAATCAGACTAAAATTTATGTGACAGGAGAGAAAACTTTGAAAAATAACAAATATGAGATCGACATGTGCAACGGGTCGATCATGGACAAACTGATATCCTTTGCATTACCATTGATGCTCTCGGGCATCTTACAGCTGATGTTCAATGCGGTGGATATCGTAGTGGTGGGAAGATTCAGCGGCAGTCAGGCACTGGCAGCTGTCGGCTCCACGACGGCACTCATCAATGTATTTACCAACCTGTTTATCGGAATCTCGCTGGGAACCAACGTCCTGGCAGCCAGATTCTACGGAGCAGGAAAATCAAAAGAAATGTCAGAAACCGTCCATACATCCATCACGCTGGCACTGATCACCGGTGTGGCGATGGCAGTGATCGGCCTGCTCTTTTCCCGCTGGTCCCTGGAAATCATGGGAACCCCGGACGATGTGATCGCACAGGCAACCTTATACATGAAAATTTATTTTCTGGGCATGCCATTTTTCATGCTGTATAACTACGGAGCCGCCATCCTGCGAGCCGTAGGAGATACCAAACGCCCGTTGTTCTACCTGATCATCTCAGGTGTGATCAACGCCATCCTGAATATGATCCTTGTCATCGTATTTCACATGGCAGTGGAAGGTGTCGCTATCGCGACGGTCATCTCCCAGCTGATCTCGTGCGTCCTGGTACTTCGGTGCCTGTACCGGTCAGAGGGAAGTTACCAGCTGCGATTCTCCAAACTGACCATGAAAAAAGCCTACCTGATGCAGATCTTCCAGGTAGGCGTCCCTGCAGGTATCCAGAGCACAGTCATTAACTTCTCAAATGCTCTGCTGCAGTCCTCGGTAAACTCCTTCGGTTCCGTAGCCATGGCAGGATACACGGCAGCCAACAACATCCTCGGCTTCCTCTACGTATCCATCAACGCCGTAACCCAGGCATGCATGAGCTTCACCAGCCAGAACTACGGCGTGGGAAAATACAAACGAATGGACAAAGTCCTGATCGACTGCCTGATCCTCTCGGTGATCGTTGGAGGCGTCCTCGGCTGCGGAGCTTACTTCTGCGGCTCCCCGATCCTCTCCATCTACACCGAAGACCCCGAAGTTATCAAAGCCGGCCTCGAGATCCTGTCCATCACAACCGTCCCCTACTTCCTCTGCGGAATCATGGATCTCTTCCCCGGCGCCCTGCGAGGCATGGGCTCCTCCACCGTCCCCATGATCCTCTCCGTAATCGGAACCGTAGGCACCAGAATCCTGTGGATCTTCGGAATTTTCCCGGATCACAGAACCCTCTACGTCCTCTTTATTTCTTACCCTGGCTCCTGGATCATCACCATCATCATGCAGGTGATCTGCTACTACTTCGTAAGAAAAAAGACCTACGCCAAAGCAGCCACCAAGGCGGTGTAGGAAGATCCAACCACCAAAAACGGAGCCACTGCCCGGGAGGGACAGACAGCCTTTTGCTGGCGTATTTAGCTCATCGTTGCGTTGCCAGCGGTTGTCTGTTCCTCCCGGGCAGCGGCTCCGTTTCGTCCGTGAAAGTAAACACCCGAGCAGCGACAATCGCTTCGCCCGTGAAGCAACTAAAATTCCCTCGCCAAGATTTCTTCCTTCCTCTCCAACAACGAATCATCCCCCAAAAGCAGCCTTTCCACCTCTTCAAACCCAATCCTCTCAATCATAACCGCAAATCTCTCCCCCGCGATTCCTCTCTCCCGGAACAGCAAAATCGCCTTCTCGATCACATCCATTGCCTCATCCTTAGAGACAAACACCTTACTCAGCGCCCGTCCATGAGAAACCTTCTTCCCCCAGCGCCCGCCAATAAAAATCTTAAATCCATACGCCCCGTCTTTAATCGAATCAAACCGGCAGTTCCCCACACATCGCCCACAGTGAATACAAACATTCTCATCAATATGCAGTTTCTTATCGGATACCTTTGCAGCCCCCATCGGACAAACTGCCTCGACACTACATTTCTTGCACCCCTTACAAAGATCTGCCTCAAAATGAGGAATCCGCTGCCCGATAATTCCCAGATCATTCAGATTCGGCTTCACACAGTTATTCGGACATCCGCCAACCGCAATCTTAAACTTGTGCGGTAACTTCACATCATGATACCCCTCATAAAACCGCTTGTGAATCTCCTCCGAAATCGCGAACGAATCCAGCAGTCCGTACTGACAGGTCGTCCCCTTGCAGGAAACCACCGGACGAACCTTCGCGCCTGTGCCGCCAATCGACATACCGGCATCCTCTACAAACTTCTGAAACTCCTCCAGCTTCTCATAAGGAATTCCTTGTACCTCAACCGTCTGCCGTGTAGTAAATGTCAAAACTCCGTTACCAAACTTCTCCGCAGCATCCGCCATTGCCCTGTGCTGAGCAGCAGTAACCTTTCCATTTACCGTTAAAATCCGGGCGGAAAAATTATCCGTCCCCTTGTTATTTAAAAAACCAAGACCCTTCAGTCTCTTTTCTTCCTCTTTCGAAAGCGTCAATGATGACATAAGTTACGTTCTCCTTTATAAAAATAATGTAAATAAAATAAGCATTACCTCAGCACATCCCGTCCGACCTTCGCAAACCGTACGATCATTTCCCGTGTCAGGCTGAAATCCTCGTCCTCAAGCGTGATATCTTTCCGATCCATCCAGAGCCCGGTAGAAAGTTCCTCACGGTCAAGCGTAATCGAACCATCGCCGTCCAACTCCGCATAATACCCGATCAGAAGATCCGAAGCCATTCCCCAGGGCTGGGTTTTATAATAATGAAGATTTTTCACCTTCACGCCGACCTCTTCCATGACCTCCCGCATCACCGTTTCCTCGGCTGTCTCCCCGATTTCGGTAAAACCTGCGACCAGCGCATAGTTCGGGTTGTTCCGTCCGGCGTATTTGGTCAGAAGGATCCGTTCCCCGTCAATGACACCGACGATAATAGCCGGGCAGATCTTCGGGTAAATGTGATTCCCGCAGTGCGGGCAGGAGAGCATCCGCTCTTTCCGAGAAGGATCCGGAACGACAGGTGTTCCGCAGCGACCACAGAACCGGTTGTTCCGATACCAGTCATACAGATGAAAAGCCGTCATCGCAGCAAAAATCTGGTGCTTCGGTTCCCGTCCACGGATTTCGCGAAGCGAGTGAAAATCATAATTTCCCGGAAGAGTCAGCTCTGTATCCATCAGAAGAAAACAGGAGATCTGATCCAGAGAAAACAGCCAGATCAGCGAAGCTGTGTCAGAAACCTGAGAAAAAACATCTTCCCACAGCGGAAAACGACAGTCATTTCCCGAGAGGTCTGCCAGAAGTTTCCGCTCACAAAAAGCAAAAATCAGATCCCCGGACTGCGGAGATTGTGGAGTAAATTCATTATAAAGATGATGTGGAGTAATGTCCTGAATCATAAAAAAATCCTTTCTGAATCTGATAACAACATACCTTACTACTTTATCATGGAGGTAAATATCCTGCAAGAGAGAAGAAACGGCTATTCTGAAAAGAAATTTCAAAACAACCGTTTTTGGGGCTTAAAAGGGGTTACATACGGAACCGTGCAAGCACCTGCATCAGTTTATTTAACTCCAGCGGTTTTGCCAGATGTTCGTTCATCCCGGCTTTTTTCGAGGCGAGGACATCATCGGAGAAAGCATTGGCACTCATGGCGACAATCGGAATGATCAGCGCATCCGGATGATCGCAGGAGCGGATCTTTGTGGCAGCTTCCAACCCGTCCATCACAGGCATCATAATGTCCATGAGAATCAGATCAAATGTTTCCGGCGGTGAGGAGACAAATTTCTGATAACCTTCCAGTCCGTTGCACACCGCTGTAACGGTTGCCCCTGCATCCTCCAGCAGATACTGTGCAATCTCCCGATTTAACTCATTATCTTCGACAATCAGTATATGCATGCCGGAAATATCAGCAGCCGGCGGTTCATTTTCTGCCGGATTCTGTGATTTTGGAGAAGGATCCAGCTGGAAGGGAAGCGTGAAAATAAAGCGGCTTCCCACATTTTTCTCACTTTCCACACGGATCGTTCCGCCCAGGGAATTGACCAGCCGGTGGACGATAGACATACCGAGACCGGTTCCGTGGTAGGTCGTGCGCGCTCCCGGGTCTTCCTGAGAAAACGGCTCAAAAATATGTTCCAGATATTCCTGAGACATACCGATCCCGGTATCGGCGATTGTAAATTCATAGGATACCGAATCTTCAGTGGATGCAGCTGCACGGGCAGATACGGAAATCTTTCCTCCACGTTTGTTGTATTTGATCGCATTGCTCAGAATATTCGTAAAAATCTGGCGTACATGGAGTGGACTGCCGATCACATAGGGGCGGGTGATACTGTCGGCGGCGATCGGTTTAAAGGTCAGTTCCATTTTTGCCGCTTGAAATTCCAGGATCGTCCAGCAATCCTTCAATAATATACGCAGATCAAAAGGTGTTTCCTCCAGGATCAGCTCGCCGCTTTCCAGCTTGTTCATATCGAGTACATCGTTGATCAGTCCCAGCAGATGGGAGGCACATACACGTATCTTGGTGTGGCACTCCCGCAGTCTTTCCGGGCTGTCCGGATTCAGTTCTTCGATATCGAGAAGTCCCATGATGCCATTGATCGGTGTACGGATATCGTGCGACATGCGGCTCAGGAAATCCGATTTGGCTATATTTGCCCGGCGGGCTTCGTCAGCCGCCTGTACAAGTTCCTGCTGCCATGCCAGTTCTTTCTGCTTATATTCGTCAATAACCTGTGTCACATACAGGATCTGAGAAAAATCGGTGCCGTCCTCATATTCCGGGACAATGAAGGTAGCGCGCTTCCACAGACCGTCCTTGTCCGGGTATTCCCGGCTGACAAAGCGATTGTGTGTAAGTCGCTCCTGCAATGTGGATAAGTCGAAGAAATCCTGAAGTTTCGGTTGATAATCCTCCCGGACGTATTTTTTACAGATTCTGCCGATTTTTTCAGAAGCCACACCTTTGTCATCGCTGAGCGGGAAAAGTGCGTTTGCTGTGGAAAGCTGCTCCATATAATCCCGCTTCAGGTCGATTGTATAGATCGCATAGTAAATCTGGCTGGTTGCAGCTGTCAGGCTCTGATAACGCAGTTCACTTCGGATCGAGGCGGTAACATCCTGATGATACCCGCGGATCAGAAATCCGCCATCCGGATAGTTATGAAAAAATACACCGCCGCAGCGTACCCAGATCAGGCCACGGGCAGGATGGTTCCAGGTATAGGTGATCTCAGAATATCCGTCCCGGCGAACGATATCCACATTATCGAGGACCGCAGCCACATAGTTCGGGGAAATACCGGCAAACCAGACATCGTAACAGTCCTCCGGTGAGATGGACGGATGCACACCGAGCAGCTCACACATGGTACGGTCTGCATACATCCGCGGTGCTTTGCCGTGTTCCATCTCGATGGACCAGATTCCGATCTGTGCGCCGCCAAGGATATTTTCCATGTCACGTTTGTACTCCTGACGCGACTTTGCGGCAGCCATTTCCAGACGGATCCGTTCTTTTTTATAGTCATCGATAGCTATTCCCACGTGCTGTCCCAACAGATAAAGCATCCGCTCGATCAGACGGGAACGGCTCATTTCCGGATTGTCCAGTCCCACAAAACCGATCAGATGGTCATGAAGGGAGATCGGGAAAGCGATCAGCGTCCGGATATTCTGCATTTTCAGGAGTTCATATTCCTGTGGCATGCTTATCCGGACATCTTCCAGATGGTCGATCAGGATCGTCTCACCTTTCAGAAAAATTTCAATCCAGTGAGGCATCTCATCAAAAGTGATTCCCTTCAGATTATCAATCTGCGGAATGACACCGGGAGCGCACCATTCGTAGGTGTTGGTGGTGATATAATTATCGGTAATTTCAAAGACGTAAGAACGGTCTGCATGAACATACGCTCCAAGAGCACCGAGCATCTCCTGAATCCCGTCGGTGATGATCTCGGAACTGTTCAGCTTCGTGATCTGATCGATCATAAAACGCTCCGCAGCCAGTTCAGTTTTTAATATCTGATTTTCCTGTTCCAGAGTTCTCATATCGTATCCTCACTGTATGGGTATTTTCGTAATCATAAGTAGTTTCGAATTCTGCTCTTTAAAATGAGTATACATGACTTATCAGGAAAATACAACGCGAACTTGCGGCGATTTGTGGTGTAGGGTATACTAGAGCGTGTTTGAAAAATCATTCCTGCAATCTGCACGCCCCACTTTGCGGCATATTTTACCTTCATTCGGTTGACGTAGCCCGCTACGCCGCCCTCATTCAGGCAAAATCTCCCACAAACTGTGACGCACATCTTGCAGAAAGCCTTTTTCAAACACGCTCTAGAACCAGTGATGATTCAGAGAGAAGAAAATGAGGAGGCAGATGTAATGGAAACATGCGACAGATGTAATGCTGATATGGAAAATACAACCGAACGGACACAGGAAGAAATCACCATCTCCGGCAATCCGGCAAAACCGCAGGGGGAAGACGGGGAGATGATGTTAAAACGAATGAATGAGAGTCATTCCGCAGTGACCTGCTGGGCACTGGAACACTGGCAGATCGCCCCGGATGATGAGATCCTGGACATCGGCTGTGGCGGCGGTGCTACGTTAAAAAGAATGAGTGAAAAGGTAACGACAGGTCATCTGACCGGCGTGGATTATTCCCCGGTATCAGTGGAGACATCACTGGAGACGAACCGGCAGGATGTGGAGAGTGGCAAGATGAAAGTTCTGGAAGGCTCCGTGGAATCACTGTCTTTTGCAGACGATACCTTTGACAAGATTACTACGGTAGAGAGCTTTTATTTCTGGCCGGCTCCACAAGAAAATCTGAAAGAAGTGCGCCGGGTACTGAAACCGGGCGGAACCTTCGTGCTGGTGGCAGATACCTATAATAAAGAAGGTCTGGATCCAAAGACACTGGAAAACATTTACCGCTTCCACCTCTTCACTCCAACCCGTGAAGAATTTCAGGAACTGTTTGAAAAAGCAGGGTTCGAGGACATTCAGATCCATATAAAAGAGGGCACGGACTGGATCTGTGTGGAAGGGAAAAAGTGATAAAAATGATAGAAAGAGCGGAACTTTGCGTAATATTTTTATGCAAGTTCCGTTTTTTGATGAATAAATGTGTAGATTCTGTGTTTTTTAAGTTTCTTTAAACTTCATTTAAGGTTTCTCCGATACAATCACATCCATAAGGAGGAACCGAGATGGTAAATCAGACAACTGTGTGTGGGAGTCTCGCTGGTGAGCGGTGTGATCCTGGCAGCAGCCTACGCCTATAAAACCCGCTATAATCCGGGATTTGTCCGGACACTTGCGATCCTTCCGGCAGTGGTCTGCGTGGTGATCATGATGGTCAATGGAAATGTAGGAACGGGCGTTGCCGTTGCCGGCGCATTTTCACTGGTACGTTTCCGAAGCGTTCCGGGAAGTGCGAAGGATATCGGGGCAATCTTTATCGCGATGGGCGCAGGTCTGGTAAGCGGGATGGGATATCTCGGATACGCCGTGTTATATACCGTGATCCTTGCACTGATCATGGCTGGGTATGTACATCTGAACCTGTGGGAGAAAAAAGATACACGGGAGAAGACACTGACGATCACGATTCCGGAAGATCTAGATTATACGAGTGTGTTTGATGATCTGTTTGATACATATACAGATAAATGGGAACTTTCCAAAGTAAAGACAACCAATATGGGAAGCCTTTTCAAGCTGGCTTATCAGCTGACCTTAAAGGACAACAGCAAGGAAAAAGAAATGATCGACGGTCTCCGGTGCAGAAACGGTAATCTGGAGATCGTGATCAGTAATCAGGAAAATGTGACAGAGAATCTGTGATTACAATACAGAAATCTTCGGAAGAAGAGACAGGGGGAATCAATATGAAACGACGACAAATGATGGCGGTGTTACTGGCAGCGGCACTTGGTATGACCGGATGCAGCACGGCGGCAACAACGGATACAGGTACAGCGACAACGACAGACACGACAGCAGACAGCACGGAAAATAAAAGTACGGAGACAGTGGAAGATCTGGTGGATACAGACGATATGTTTTCCGACCGTGATCTGGAGGGCAGTTATGATGAAAAGGAGTGCACAAAGATCACACTGGATGATGAGGATTCGACATGTGAGGATAAAAATGTAAGCATCGATGGTCAGACGGTAACGATCACCGGCGAGGGAACGTATCTGGTAAGCGGCAGCCTGTCAGATGGAAGTCTCGTGGTGGATGTGGATGACAGTGAGAAAATCCAGGTGGTTCTGGATGGCGTGTCGATCACCAGCAAAGAAGGCGCGGCGATTCAGGTGACACAGGCAGATAAAGTATTTGTCACACTGGCGGATGAAAGTGAGAATACGCTGAATTCGGAATCATTTTCTGACGATACCGACAGCAACGTGGACGGGGCAATCTTTTCCAAAGAAGATCTGACACTCAATGGAAGCGGCAGTATGACAGTAACATCGGCGGGGCATGGAATCGTGTCGAAGGATGATCTTGTGGTCACCGGTGGAACGTATGAGATTACTGCCGAAAAACAGGGAGTGTCCGGAAAGGACAGTGTCCGCATCGCAGATGGAACTTTTACAATCGAATCCGGAAAAGATGCGATCCACAGTGAAAACAGCGGGGATGAGAGCAAAGGATTTGTCTATCTGGCAGATGGAACATACACACTGAAGGCAGATGGAGACGGTATCTCGGCTTCCGGTGTGTTGCAGATCGATGGCGGAACTTACGAGATCACAGCCGGGGGCGGCAGCACGAAAGCGACGAAAAAGAACGATATGCAGGGACCTGGCGGAGATTTCGGTCAGGGCGGTCCGGGAATGGCGGATATGCAGCCACCGCAGGATGCGGGAGCAGCAAATGAGGAAAGCGGCGATATGCAGAACAGTGGAACGGACAGCAGTACGGAGGAAACCAGTAAGACTGCCAGTGTGAAAAAGACCGGAACGGAAGAAAGCAGTGCAAAGGCTAACAGTGAAGCTACTGGAAGCACAGCTTCCGAAAATACAGCTACCGGAAGTGAAACACAGAATAGCGATACCGAAGACACCAGTGCTGAAGATACCAGCACCAAGGGAGTCAAGGCCGGTGGCGATCTGCTGGTAAAAGATGGAACCTTTACGATAGATTCCTGCGATGACAGTTTGCATACCAACGGCAATATGATCATCTGCGGCGGAACTTACACACTCAGTACCGGAGATGACGGCATGCATGCGGATGAGGCAAATCGTGTATACGGCGGAGAAATTACGATCGAAACGTGTTATGAAGGAATCGAAGGACAGAATGTGGAGATCTCCGGTGGAACCATCGATATCACAGCCAGCGATGACGGACTGAATGCAGCCGGTGGAAACGACCAGAGCGGCATGGGCGGATTTGGCGGGGATATGTTCTCGGCAGACGAGGATGCCTGGATCACGATTTCCGGCGGAACTGTCACGATCGATGCCACCGGAGACGGAATTGACAGCAATGGGGATCTGACTGTCAGTGGAGGAACCATCTTTGTTTCCGGTCCGAGTGATAACGGAAATGGTGCCCTGGATTACAATGGAGCGGCAACGATCACCGGGGGAACGCTGGTAGCAACCGGTATGAGCGGCATGGCACAGAACTTTGGTTCCGATTCCACGCAGGGATCGCTGCTGGTGAACCTGACAGATAACCAGAGCGGGGAGATCACACTGGAAGATGGAGATGGCAATACGCTGGTAAGTTATACACCGGTACGGGAATATAATTCCGTAGTTATCAGCTGCGCAGAATTAAGCGATGGAAGTACCTATACGATACACACCGGGGAGAACAGCCAGGAAGTAACCATGGAAAGTCTGGTATACACCGACGGAGAAGCGACGAATGCGCCAGGACAGGGTGGTGGACAGATGCCGCAGGGAGGTCCGATGGGAGATAACAATGGCGATTCTGACAATTCTGATAATTCCGACCGTCCGATCCCGCCGCAGGGACAGGGAAATCCGCCGGATATGCAAAACGGGGAACGCCCGCTGGGAGATCCGCCGCAGGGCAATCCGGGGGATTCGTCAAATGAGCAGACGAAGGAGGAGTCTGACGGTCAGAAATAGCAGAATGGTTTACATAATTACCAGAATGAGGAATCCGTATAGCAGATCAGGATTCCTGCTTCGCCTGCAGATCTGCCAGCATCTGTGAAACGGTAAGTCCCAGTACCGGGTGGCGTTTCCACGGAGCAATCTGAGCCAGCGGGATCAGGACGAAGTCCCGCAGATGCATCTCCACATGAGGAATGATCAGATCCGGGGTGTCCAGTACCAGATCGTCATACAGTAAGATATCCAGATCCAGCGTCCGCGGTCCCCAGTGGATCAGGCGCTCCCGGTGCGCTTCCTGTTCGATCTCATGGAGGCGTTCGAGCAGTTCCTGCGGTGTCAGCAGTGTTTTCAGTGCCAGTGCACCGTTTAAAAAGTCATCCTGCTCCACACCGCCGTAGGGTGCGGTCACCAGAAAATCAGACACTTTCAGCACCTGGCAGTCCGAAGTCTGCTGTAGTTTTTCAACCGCCTCGTTCAGGTATTTTTCCTTGTCCCCCATATTGGAGCCGAGCGCAATATAAGCGGTATGCCAGCCGCGGCTGATCTCCACCGATACGGTATCCAGAGGCAGACCGATGGGCGCCCACGGTTTTTTGATGGTAAGATCCACCTGAGAGACCATCGGGTAGGAGAGCAGAATCGCTTTTGCGGTCGCCTCCGCTACCGTCTCCAGCAGTTTCCAGGTATTTTCTTCGACTACTTTTTTGATTAGATGGCTGACTTCACCGTAATGTACCGAATAAGAAAGCTCATCGGTGAGCCCGGCTTTTCTGGTGTCGGTATGCAAAACGGCGGAGAGTACAAACTTTTGTCCTAAAAAATTCTCTTCCGGAAATACTCCATGCTTTGCAAAGATTTCCAGATTCTCAATTCTTATTTTATCCATAAATTTCCTCCTAGCAGGACAGGATCGCTTTCGTCATCTGAATGATCCGGTGGTTTTCTTTGATATCGTGTACCCGGACAAAGGAGCATCCGCGGAGCATGCCGATCACGGTGGTGGCAAGTGTTCCTTCCACGCGCTGATCTACCGGCAGATCCAGGGTGTTGCCGATGACAGATTTTCTGGAAGTGCCGAGAAGAATCGGGAGTCCGAGTTCCTGCAAGACATCTACATGATTGATGGCTTCCAGATTCTGCTCATACGTTTTTCCAAAGCCGACACCCGGATCCAGCATGATTTTATCGTCCGGAACACCTGCTTTGTGTGCGATAGCAACGCATTCTTTCATATCGGCGACCATGTCTTCCAGAAAATTCTGATATATGGCTTCGTTTCGGTTGTGCATCAGGCAGCAGGCAGCGTGGTAACGGGCGGTCACCTCGGCGGTTTTATAGTCGAACTTGAATCCCCAGATATCATTGACCAGGTCGGCACCGGCCTGAAGGGCAGCCTCTGCGACATTTCCTTTGTAAGTATCGATGGAAACCGGAACGTCAAACCGTGCCTTGACGGCTTCTATGACCGGAGTAACTCTTGCGATTTCTTCCTCATCGGAAATGACGGTATGTCCCGGACGGGTGGATTCCCCGCCGATATCGATGATGTCAGCGCCGTCCCGGATCATCTGCTCGGCGTGAGCGAGAGCAGCATCCATATGATTGAATTTTCCACCGTCGGAAAAAGAGTCGGGAGTCACGTTCAGGATTCCCATAATATAAGTTTCATTCTTTGTATCAAATTCATGATTACCAATTCTCATACATGTTTTCTCCTCTTGAAGTTTACATAAGTTCAAAATTAATAACAAATCGTCAGATTCATCTTCTCCTCCGGCCAGTTGCATGCATTTCTTGCAGGACAGTACAAACAGTTTCGTGACTGTTTGTCCGCACGGTAGAGATAGCGGGAAAATAAGGGAGTTTCCGCAGTATCTTTTACCCGGTGGCTTCGGATCGCAGCAAGAATCGATTTCTGCTCAGTAAGAGAAAAATCACAGTCCGTAAGGATGCGTTCCGCCAGTCTTGCCCCTGCCAGATGGTGAGGAGTACCTTTTTCCATCTGTTCATAACGGCCGATATCGTGAAGAAGTCCGGTGGCGTAGATCATTTCCTTGGAAAAGCCAGCCTGATCTTCCAGATTATAAATATACATCAGCCGCGCCACATCCAGAAAATGCTCCATCGTGTGACGGCAGAAGATCCGGTCTTTTTCTGCTTCCTGTAACAGTGCAAACTGCTCTCGAAAGACAGGGTGGGATAAAATCTGATCGATGCGTTTCATAATAATTCGCTGTTCCATGACAGATTTAAGCCTTTACCATCTGTAAAAAAGTCTGCTGCAGGGAAAAATCTTCCGCAAAGGCTCCACGCACGATGGTGGTCACAGTTTTGCTGCCTGGTTTCTGAACACCGCGCATGGTCATACACATATGTTCTGCCTCGATCATGACCATCACACCCTTCGGCTGCAGATGTTCTTCGAGAGCGTCCGCAATCTGTGCGGTCATATTTTCCTGGATCTGCGGGCGTCTTGCATAGACTTCTACCGTGCGGGCCAGTTTGCTTAAACCTGCCACGCGCTGATCCGGGATATAAGCCACATGAGCTTTTCCGTAGAAGGGCAGCAGATGATGTTCGCAGGTGGAATAAAAGGTGATATCTTTTTCCAGAACGATATTGTTATTGGTAGCGTGAAATTGTTTGGACAGATGCACACCGGCATCTTCATAGAGCCCGCCGTAGATCTGCTCGCACATTCTGGCGATACGGTCGGGTGTTTCGAGTAAACCTTCTCGATTGACGTCTTCGCCGATACCTTCCAGCATCAGACGAACGCCTTCTTTGATTTTTTCGTGATCCATCATGGTACAAAACCTCCTGTGTAAATAATGCTGTATACTGAGAAACTTCCTGTAAAATCGGACATAGAAAGATTCTGAGCATACAAAAATATGCATCAGGATGTTCTGCATAGATGTACAGAATAATATGCAAGAAAAAAAACACCCTGATGTGAAGAAAATAAAGCTACTGAAAAATAACTATGAGTATATCCCTTCACAATCGGATGTTAATCATCTGGTTGTTGCAACGGGTGCGGTAACCATATCGTAAGTCCGGTCCGCAGGCGAACCGACTTTTCGTTTCTGTGGCAACTCCCCATCCACAAAACACTTGACGCATGGAAACCTATTTTGCATAGTATTTCAATCGAAACAGCAGACACATAGGGTTTCTCTGCTGTTTGAAAGGATTATAGCACTCATGGAAAGAGGGTGCAAGAGAATACCGGAAAATATATGAAATTGTTGCTGTTCATTCCGTGGCCGGTAACATTGAATTATCAGCTCCCTGTTAGTTTACATAAGAACGAAACAGCGCAAGGAGAAAGTACCATGGCTATGCCTATGTATCCAGAAAATTTTTTACGTAAAACAGCGCCGCCCCAATTGCCGGTGTATACTGTCCGTGGGTGCCGGTAAGAAGCGAATCTTTCGCCAGAGGAAACGGTGTATGCTCATTGATCAGACCAAGCAGCCGATCCAGATCCTCCGGGAGAAAATAAGGTGCAAGATATCCGCTCAGGATCACCGGACAGTCGATCAGCAGGTTGAGATTACGGATGGCGAAAGCCAGATGCCGCAGATAGTCCTGCCAGATGTTCTGTAAATGTTCCCCTGAGCTATCCGGATCCCGCAATTTCAGGAAAAATTCTTTTACTGAAAGTCCGCTGCGCAGTTCCAGTGCATTGGCGGAACAAAAGGTTTCCAGGCAGCCGCGATTTCCGCAGTAACAGACTGGACCATCCGGTTCCACACAGATGTGTTCCAGAGAACCGCTGTGCATAGAAAAACCCTGATGAACGCTGTGATTGGTGATTACAGCACCGCCGAGATTTCGATTTAATAAGAAAACAAGAGCACTGTCCAGTTTCGGATGATTCCAGAGTTCCAGATCCGCGGCCGCCTTGGAGTCGTGAACCAGATGACACGGAAAAGGAAGCCGGGAAGCAAAATCAGAAAGCTGCATCCGCGTATTTCCCATAATAGCACCGTAAGTCACGGACGAACCATCCGGGGAAATGATCCCCTGTGTGGCAATGGAGATCCCTGAGATTTTTTCCGTGGGGTACTCATTTTTTTCAATAAAATGAAGCACCTCGCCGGCAAATGTGTCGTAATATTCCGGCGTGTCCTCGTAGGCAAGTGGAATCGTCTCCCTCGCGACGGCCTCCCCGTACAGATCCACCGCAACGAGATGAAACATGTTCTTTAAAATTCCGATCCCGATGGCGATCCTGAGATCCGGTACGATCCGGATAATCTGTGCTTTTCGTCCTCCGGTAGAGGCAAAATACCCGTTTCGTTCGATCAGCCCTTCTTTTTCCAATGTGGTCAGATTCTGACTGACCGTGGAAAGTCCCATGTTCAGATCCTGTACGATCTGAAATTTGGAAGTTTCCCGCTGGCGGTAGATGTACTGATAGACGGTATGTTTGTTGATTTGTTTTAACGTGAGAGTTGTCACACTTTTTTTATCCATAACGGCGGCTGCTCCTTTGATAATCTGACAATTGTTACTTATGATTGTAATACAACCAAAAGAAAAAAGCAACGGAAGGGACAGAGAGGGGGTTGCATTTTACACTGTCAGGCTGGGCAGTGGCAATCTTTCGGCAAATATGATATATTTACAGTAATTTATGCGGGCAACGAGCCAAAGTTCATGCTTGTATGAGACCTTGGTGACTGCCGCGAGAATCAAAATTGATCCACCGGATCAATTTTGGATATGCGGGCAACGAGCCAAATTTGTGAAGCGTATTTTATCTCGTTGAAAGAACAAAAGCAAATATGCAGCAGACAGTATTCTGTTCAATAAGTTATTCTGGTGGAAGGAGAGAAAGAGCATGAAGATAAAAACAGTTGCAGTTCTTGGCGCAGGAGCAGTTGGATCGTATGTAATATGGGGACTCTCAAACCGGAAAGATATCCGGTTGGGCGTGATCGCAGAAGGGGAACGCGCAGAAAGAATGAAAAAAGGATGCATCATTAACGGCATCACCTATCATCCGGAAGTATGGACCCCGCAGGAAGCAAAAGGGACAGATCTGTTACTTGTGGCTTTAAAATACGGGGCATTACAGGGTGCATTGGAGAGCATCCGCACGATCACCGGAGAACATACCACTGTTATGAGTCTTATGAACGGCGTAGACAGTGAAGAGATTATTGCAAAAGAGATCGGGGCTGCTCATATTCTGCATGCGCTGATCAAGGTGGCTTCTCATAAAGAAGGACACGGCTACTGTTTCAACCCGGAAACGACGATCGGAATTATTTTCGGTGAACTGACAGCACCGTATCAGAGCGAACGTGTACAGGCGATCGAGGATCTTTTTGCAGATACCGGGCTGCATTACCGCGCCACAGAATATATCAGAGAAGAAATGTGGTGCAAATTCCGTCTAAAGGTCGGTAACAACCTTCCACAGGCGGTTCTCGGCGCAGGTGTAGGCTGCTATCGGGACAGTATGCATATGAAAGAAATCAGTAATAAACTCCGGGAGGAACTGGAAGCGATTGCAGCAGCAAAAGGAATCGACATTCGTAAGGCAGATGATTCCTCCAGTCATGGAAGCGCCGTTCCGCCATCTGCAAGATATTCCACGTTGCAGGATCTGGATGCAGGACGCCACACAGAAATCGATATGTTCTCAGGTGCACTGATCCGTATGGGAAAAGAACTGGGAATCCCGACACCATATAACGAATACACATATCACATCATAAAAGCCCTGGAAGAAAAAAATGACGGGAAATTTGATTATCAGAAAGATGATGAAAGCGTGACCTGCTCGCGATAATAGGTGATTGCATATCTGCGTGACAAAGACAGCAGGTATGGGGCTTTTTAAGGAGAACAATGTTTATGATTAGAGTGTTACAGGAAGCGGATATAGACAGAGTTGCTGAGATATGGTTAGACAGCAATCTGAAAGCACATTATTTTATTCCGGAACAATACTGGAAAAGTAATTTTGAAGCAGTGAAAGAAATGCTGTCACAGGCGGAAGTCTACGTATACGAGGATGACCGGAACATACAGGGATTTACTGGATTAAACGACGAATATATCGAAGGGGTTTTTGTCTCCGATGAGATGCAGTCGCAGGGGATCGGAAAAATGCTGCTGGATTATGTGAAGAGTAAAAAAGCAAAACTACTTTTAAACGTATATCAAAAGAATGTACGGGCTATTAATTTTTATCGAAGAGAAGGCTTCCAAATCCAATGCGAAGGTTTGGATAAACTTACCGGTGAAAAAGATTATGTGATGATCTGGCAGCGAAATTTCAGGGAGAAAGAACGATGAAATCTATGACAAAAGAAGAAATCATCATAGAATTGAAAGTTACAATAAAACCGGAAGAGGAGTATTTTATAGAGGATGATTTGATAGATGATATCAACCAATATCCAGAACCTTTTGAACTAGAGCGTGTCTGAAAAATCATTTTCGCAATCTGCAAGCCCCACTTTGCGGTATATTTTACCCTTATTCGGTTGCCGTAGCCCGCTACGCCGCCTTCATTCGGATAAAATCTCCCACAAACTGGGACTCGCAGCTCACGAAAAGCCTTTTTCAAACACGCTCTAGTGGAACCAATATTAGAAATTATAGCTACCAATCCACAGGTCGATTTTGGCATGCCAGGGGATCTGGTTCATTTTGTGGAGCAGTTTTATAAACACGGATATGAAGAATTACTGATTGCTTCAGTAAGAAACCATCCAACACCGCATAATATCTGGATGGTGCATCGCTGCTATAATGATACGGAAAATCCGAAACGTGAAAAGTTTGCTGAACTTATAAAAAAGTTGAAAAATAACAGGTCGGTTTCTTCGGAGATTAAGAACAGTATAGATGAATTTGATTGGGAGTATTAAAAAGCTACTGAAAAAATAAGAATCAATGTAACTATTCAGTAGCCACTGTCCCGCGAGGTGTTTTGACATGAATATGTCAAAATCCCGAGACATACAAGCCAAAATGCCATCACCGAAGGTGATTTACGCGAACAACGAGTCAAAGTCCGTGCTTGCACGGAACCTTGAGGAGTGCCGCGATAACGATAAAAACTCGCAAAGCGTGTTTTTATCGTTTAAATGCATTTTGGCTCGTAACTGTGAAGGTACTGAACAGTTACGAATCAATAAATAAGTAGAAATATGGAACAGATTGGGAACTGAAATCCTGCTGTTGTGATTACCAGAGGAATCCAGTATAATATATCTTATAAAATCTTGACGGGGAGGAATTTGCATGGGTAGTTATTTGAATCCGGGAAATAAGGGCTTTCAGGAAAGTCTGAATTCGGAAATATATGTGGATAAGACTGGTCTGATTGAGAAAACAAATGAGGTTCTTGATACCCGCCAGAAGTTCCTGTGCGTCAGCCGCCCACGACGGTTTGGAAAGTCGATGGCTGCGGATATGCTGGCTGCTTACTATGAACGTGGAGAAGATTCAGCTGAATTGTTTGGAACGTTAAAAATCAGCAAGGTTGAGTCTTATGAAAAAAATCGGAATCAATATGACATTATCAAAGTAAACATGCAGGAATTTCTCAGTATGACACACAGTATGGATGAGATGTTGTCCATGCTGCAGAAGTATCTGATCTTTGATCTGACAGATCATTTTGACAATGTCCGTTTCCGTGATGAAAATAATCTGATTCAGGTGATGAAGGATATTTACAGTAAGACGAAACATTCTTTTGTTATTCTGATCGATGAGTGGGATTGTCTGTTTCGGGAGTATCAGCAGGATCAGGAGGCACAGAAGAAATATCTGGATTTCCTGCGGGCGTGGCTCAAGGACAAAGATTATGTTGCACTGGCTTACATGACCGGTATTTTACCAATAAAAAAATATGGTTCTCATTCGGCATTAAATATGTTTACAGAATATTCCATGACGGATCCCGGTGAGCTGGCAGAGTATTTTGGCTTTACCGAACAGGAAGTGGCGGTTCTGTGCGAAAAATATGGAATGAGTTTTGAAGATGCAAAAACATGGTATGATGGCTATCGATTAATTGCCCATCGACAGACGGGAAATGAATGCTATTCCATGTACAGCCCCAAGTCGGTTGTGGAAGCCATGCTGCGTCATAAGTTCGGAACCTACTGGAACCAGACGGAGACATATGAAGCACTAAAAATCTATATCCAGATGGATATGGACGGCTTAAAGGACTCCGTGGTTCGCATGCTTGCGGGAGAATCTGTCCCCATTAATATCGGAACATTCAGCAACGATATGACTACCTTTGCAACGAAAGACGATGTGCTGACTCTGCTGGTGCATCTGGGATATCTGACCTATGACAGTGTGGATGGAACCGTAAGTATACCAAATAAAGAGGTTTCCCGGGAATATGTAAATGCCATCAGCACCATGAATTGGCATGGCGTGGCAGAGTCCGTGGAATCCTCCCGCAAATTACTGGAAGCACTGTGGAACATGGATGCAGATGCGGTTGCAGAGGGAATCGAGAAAGCACATGAGGAAATTTCCATTCTTCAGTATAACGATGAAAACTCTTTAAGTTGTACCATTCAGCTTGCCTTTTACTTTGCGCGGGAATACTATACCATAATTCGGGAATTACCTGCGGGAAAGGGATTTGCCGACGTATGTATGATTCCGAGAAAGAAGCATCCTGACAAGCCGGCTGTCGTGATCGAACTGAAATGGGATAAGAGCGCAGGTGGAGCGATAGAGCAGATCAAAGAAAAACGGTATGGAGATGCATTGAAAGAATATCAGGGGAAGTTGTTGCTTGTAGGAATTAATTACAATAAGATGACTAAAAAACATGAATGCGTGATTGAAACCATGCAAAAATAAAATCACAGATAACAATGCGTGCAGAAAAAGAAAGGTGTGAGAAGATGGGAGTATTTGTAAATCCGGGGAATGAAGCATTTGCGGTTGCATTAAATTCGGAGATTTATGTAGATAAAACAGAGCTTCTTACTTATACGAATAAGGTTATGAATACTCTGCAGGGATATATCTGCAACAGCCGTCCGCGGCGGTTTGGAAAATCGATCACGGCCAATATGCTCACAGCGTATTACAGCAGGGGATGTAATTCGGGGAAAATGTTTTCCAATCTGGAAATCAGTAAGAATAAAAATTTTGAAAAACATCTGAATCAGTACGATGTGCTACACTGGGATATCCAATGGTGTATGGAACCGGCAGGTGGTCCGGAAAAAATCATTTCTTATATTTCAGAACAAACGATTTCGGAGTTGAAAGAATACTATCCATATATTTTACCGGAAAAAATCCGTTCGCTGCCGGAGTCTCTGTCACGGATCAATGCAGCAACAGGAACAAAATTTATAGTGATTATTGATGAATGGGATGTTCTGATTCGTGATGAAGCATCGGATGTCAGAACACAGGAAGAATATATCAATTTTCTGCGGGCTATGTTTAAAGGGACAGAGCCGACGAAATATATTCAGCTGGCATATCTGACAGGTATTCTGCCTGTAAAAAAAGAAAAAACACAGTCTGCGTTAAACAATTTTAAAGATTATTCGATGTTGCATGCCGGTCCGATCGCGCCGTATGTTGGATTTACAGAAGCAGAGGTGCAGAAACTGTGTGAAGAATATGGACATGAATTTGAAGAGGTCAAACGATGGTATGACGGCTACCAGATTGGAACATACCATGTATACAATCCAAATGCAGTGGTGAACCTGATGCTGGAAGGTGAATTCCAAAGTTTCTGGTCAGGAACAGCATCTTATGAGGCAATTGTTCCGCTGATCAATATGGACTTTGATGGACTGAGAGGCGCAGTGATCGAAATGTTATCGGGTGATCATGTTCCGGTCGATGTCACTTCTTTTCAGAATGATACGGTAAGCTTTGCCAATAAAGATGATGTATTGACATATCTGATTCACCTTGGCTATCTGGCGTATGACCGGACATTTAAAACTGCATTTATCCCAAATGAGGAAATCCGTCAGGAACTGATTCTGGCGACTAAAAGGAAAAAATGGAATGAACTGATTTCATTTCAGAAAGAATCCGAACAGCTTTTGCGGGATACCCTTCAGATGGATGGAGATGCGGTAGCAAAAGAAATCGAGAAAATCCACAGAGAATATGTTTCGGTGATTCAGTATAATAATGAAAATTCACTCAGCAGTGTGCTGTCCATTGCCTATCTGAGTGCAATGCAATATTACTTCAAACCAATTCGAGAATTCCCGGCAGGGCGTGGATTTGCTGATTTTGTATTTATTCCAAAACCGGAGTTTCAAAAATTTTATCCGGCACTTGTCGTGGAATTGAAGTGGAATAAAGATGTTAAGACCGCCCTGGATCAGATCAAAGACAGAAAATATCCGGATTCTGTTGCATGTTATGCGGGAGAGCTTTTACTGGTTGGCATTAATTATAATGAAAAAACCAAGGAACATGAATGTCGGATTGAAAAATATGAAAAATAAAACCAGAAGTCTCATGTCTGTACCGTAAGGGGGAAGTGAGACTTTTTGCAAAGATCAGAGTCATGGTGATGAGAAACGTGAAGAGGCTTATAAGATGATTGAAAGTGCAAACATTACTATGTCTCTATAAGATATAATTTTCCATCAGGGGAGCAGTGAACATAAATTTAAGAAAGGAAACTGTACAATGGAATATTTGGAACAAATTAATGAAACCTCTTACCTTTCCGTTCCCAATGCACCAATATATCGTAAGATCATGCGATGCTTTTACCGGGAATATGAGAAAATGAATTTTCAGTTGTATAAAGAAGATATATTTCAGCTTTTGAAAAAAGAGGAAACTTTTGATAATTATACAATGGAGCAGTTGATGCTGGATCTGGATGCACTGGTTAAGTGGAAGAATCTCACACCGATACAGGATCCGGGAAGAGTATATACGATTGCAGATTATAAGAATAAGCAGTACCAGTATACTATGTCAGAATATGCTGTAGAAATAGAACGTCTGACAGTTCGACTGGAGAATATTTTTCTGGAATCCGGGAATCTGTCTACGAACTTCTTTGTCCGACTGGAAAAAAGTTTAAGTGAAGTTCCGGAAATGGAAAACGCCACATTAAAAGAAGTAAATGAGTGGTGGAATATGCTGCAGGAGGATTTTAAACGCCTGAATCAGAATTATCAGGACTATCTGAGAGATTTTTATTCCGGAAAGTCAGAGCAGTTGATGAAATCTGTAGAGTTTGTTGTACACAAAGATAAATTTGTGAAATATCTGACTGAATTTATACAGGAGATGCAACGCCATTCCCATCGGATCGAACAGAGTTTATTGAAAAATATTCCTCTTATGGAAGAGAAAATTCTGGAAAAAGTAGTACAAAGCGAACTGGATATTCCCCATGCACTTCTTGAAATCCACGGAAATGCGGAACCCAGTATACGTGAAAATGTGCAAGGCAAATGGGAAGCTCTGAAAAACTGGTTTATAGATTCTGATAGGCGTGAATGTGAGTGTAAAAAAGTTCTGAAAATTACGAATGATGTAATCCGGAGCATTATTCAGAACGCAGCTCTTATTGTGCAGATTCAGAACTGGGGAATCAGCAGAAAAGATGATTATAAGAAATTTCTCGAACTTTTTCTCAATTGTAAAGATCTCAATGAAGCCAGAAGACTTTCGGCACATGTGTTTGGAATTCAGAAAATTCAGCATTTCAAGACAATTTATCCAAGAGAAGAAGATTCTATAAACAACAGCATATATGATGAATCACCAGCTGAATTTTTATTGAAACCTCATACCCGAAATTATCGTGAAAAAAAATACCGGCGCGGCTTTGAGGATAAATCTCTGGAAAAAATGATGCAGAGGGAAGCATATCTGCAAAAAGCACGGAGACAAAAAGAAATTGTGATGCAATATATAAAAGATGATAAAATAATATTTTCAGAAATAAAGGAACCAGTCACAGAAGAAACCCGAACAGTATTTTTACAATGGATAGCCCAGGCTAATGTGAGTTCCCGAAAAACAGGAAGAACTGAGTACGGACAGGAATACCGGCTGATTCGGGAACAGGATCATTGTGTACTAAAGTGTGAAGATGGAGATCTGACCATGCCATCCTATGTATTGGAGTTTAAAAAATCATGAATGAAGTTCGAACATTATTTGAGAAATTCTGGATCTGCAAAGATACCGAGAAAGAAACCTATTATAAGGTAAAAAGAGATATCCCGGCATTTCAGCGATTTGTGCGTGAACAGCTTGGATGGAGGCTTGTTCATACAGAAAATATTCTGAAATTGGAGAAAAGACCTGCACATGCAGAGCCTTTTATGGGAATCAGTGAATTTACAGAAATCAGGGATTACTGCATTTTGTGTGTGGTACTTATGTATCTGGAAGACAAGGAAGAGCAGGAACAGTTTTTACTCTCTGAGCTGATTGATTATGTGGAAACCCAGTTAAAAGATTATATGGAAGTTGACTGGACCTCCTTCAGCCAGAGAAAATCGCTTGTTCGGGTGCTGCAATATATGGAAAAACTGCAAATGCTTCGTGTATATGAGGGAAAAAGTGAATCATTCGGTGCAGAAGCCGGACAGGAAGTATTATATGAAAATACAGGATATTCCAAGTATTTTGCTACAAGTTTTCCTACGGACATTTCAGGTTATCAGTCCTGGGAAGACTTTGAAAAAGCTGATTTCCAGGAAGTGCAGGAAGACAGAGGAACCACACGTATCAACCGTGTTTATCGGCAGCTGGCTGTGTGCCCGGTCATGTACTGGGAAGGGAATGATGATGCAGATGCGCTTTATTTGAAAAACCAGCGCCAGTGGGTGGCAAAATATCTGCAGGAAAATCTGGGTGGAAATCTTGATATTTACAGAAATACAGCATGTCTGACTGTAGATGATGCGGACTGTTATGGAACGGTACATCCAAGAGATGCCATGCTTCCGGAAGTGGTTTTAATGATCTGTGTCAGGATACAGAATCAATTGGCAGATGGAAAACTGGAGAAAAAAGAAAATGAATGTATCTATATGACCAGAGAGAAATTTGATAATCTGGTTTTGGCATGTCGTAAGGAATGGTGTTCCGGGTGGAGTAAAGAATATCGGGAAATGGATGAAACGAAACTGTTGGAAACAGTGACAGAATATATGGAAAACTGGCTTATGATTCAGTGCAAAGAGGAGCAGGTCGTTATACGTCCGGCAGCCGGAAGGTTAGCCGGAGTATATCCGGACGACTTTAAAGGAGGTACAAAAGAGTGAGCGACCGTTGGAAAATGAACCGAATTGGATTTGTGAATTTCTGGCTGTATGATGAAGAAGATTTTGAATTTGTGGATGGAAAACTTTTGTTACGTGGTCAGAATGGTTCCGGAAAATCCATTACCACTCAGAGTTTTATTCCGTTTGTACTTGACGGAGATCGAACACCCAGCAGACTGGACCCTTTTGGTTCCAGTGACCGGAGAATGGAATATTATTTTCTGGGTGAGGAAGGAAGAGATGATGCAACTGGTTACTTGTTTCTGGAATTTAAAAAGGCAGATACAGAGGAGTACAGGACGATAGGAATAGGACAGCGTGCAAAGCGCGGAAAACCGATGGACTTCTGGGGATTTGTGCTCTTAGATGGAAAAAGAATTGGATATGATCTGTGGTTGTATAAAGAAGTTGGTTCCAGTAAGATCCCTTTGGATAAAAGGGAAATGAAAGCCACCCTGGGAGAGGATAATTTTTTTACGGACAGCCAGAGTGAATACAAGAAATATGTAAATCAGTATATTTTCGGTTTCCGCAAAGCGGAACAGTATGAACAGTTTATTAAACTGCTGGTAAAAGTACGTGCCCCCAAGTTGTCCAAGGAATTTAAGCCTACGAAAGTATATGAAATCCTCAACGATTCACTGCAGACATTGACGGATGAAGATCTGCGAGCTATGGTAGATGCCATGGAGAAAATGGATGAAATTCAGGATAGCCTGGAGATATTGGAACGGGCATTTGCAGATATAAAAGTGATACGCACAGAATACACCCGTTACAATCAGTACATGCTGGGCAGAAAAGCTCAGGCGTATTTGCAGAAAAATCAGGCGGTGAAGGAAGCCCAGAGAAAATTAGACAGACAGAAATCAGAAATTCAGAATACAGAGATTTTCTGTCATGAAAAAGAAGAACAGCTCAGGACACTGGAAGAGCGGAAAGTACTGGCAGAAACAGAACGGAATGGACTCCTTGATATGGATCTGGAGGGAATTGACCATAAACTGGAGGAAGCCAGGACACAAAAAGAAACAGCATTAGAAGATGAGCAGCGTTGGGAATCACGAATTCAGGATTACAGAGAAAGGATCTTGAGGGAAGAACAAAAGCTGAGAGAGCTGCAGGGTGGTCTGGAACAAAGACAACAGGAACTTGGGGATGAAAAAGAAGAGTTGGAGGAAACTCAGGAGATTTTACAATGGGATCAACATTCCTGGGCTGTTCAAATTATAGAAAGAGAAGACCACAGCAGTTCGGAAGAAGTGGTAAAAAATCTGAATACAATGAAAAAACTTCTGGAAGAATGTCGGCGGGTAATAGAAGAGTATGAGAAACTGGAGGATTTGTATGATGAAGCAGCGGCAAAACTCGAACAGCTTACAAAAGGAAAAATAAAAGCAGAACAGGATATGCAGTCTGCCCAGGAACAGGTAACAAAAAGCATTGATCAGTGGATTACAGATCTTTTTGAGCAACAGAGGATGTCTGCTGTATGGAAACCAGGACAGAATATACTGAAGAAAGCGGAATGTGCAGTCAGAGAATATCAGGCTGTCGAGGATGCCGGAAGAGTACAGAAGATTTTGCGGGAGGACTATGAGGGTCAGAGACAAAGTATGCTGGATGTATGGAACAGCAAGATAAATGAACGAAATCTTCAGGTAAGTTTGCTGGAAAAAACAGAAGAAGAACTTACTGTAATCAGAAACAAGCCGGAATTGGAACCAGAGCGGGATGAATGGATGAAAGCATCGAGAACAGCTTTGGAGAAACTGGGAATTGCAGCAGTTCCGTTTTATAAAACCGTGGAATTTTCCGAAAAACTGGATAATGCAGAGAGTGCCAGGATGGAGGCACAACTGCAAAAGGCTGGAATTCTGGATGCATTGGTAGTGACTGAGCAGGATATGGACAGGATTCGGAAGGAGTGTCCTGAGTTTCAGGACACAGTACTTTTCCTGAAAGAAAACGGTAATTCAAATTTCAATGGTCTGACAGTGAGTGAAGAATTGCCGCCGGAACTGAAAAGGGCTGTTAAGAAGATATTAGGAAATATTTATCTGGATGGAGCTGCTTCTGATGGAATCCGTCTGGGGAAAGATGGATGGTTCAGGCATGGGATGTTGTTTGGAAAGGCAGAAAAAGAAGGAGAAGCAGAATTCATAGGTATTCTGGCACGAAAAAGACGAAAAGAGCAGAGAATTCATGAACTGGAAGTGGAGATAAAACAGCAGAAAGAAAAAGTGGACACTCTGGAAAAGGAAGTAAATAAACTTCAGGAGAATATGGAGCAGCTTGAGAAAGAATATCAGGATCTGCCAGGTTTTACAGAAATTGATGTGGCACTGGATTACGAAAAAGAATGCGGCTTTGCATTGCAGCAACTGACTGTAGAGCATCAAAAAGCAGAAACGCAGGAAAATAAACTTGCACAGGAGAAAAACGGACAATATCAGAAAGTATTGCAGAAGTGCAGACCATTTTCATATGGAAGAACAGAAGAAGCATATCAGGAGGCTGTTGATGCCGTGGAGGAATATATTCGTATCTGGCAGGAAATCAGCAGGAATCTTCTTGTAATCGAGAATATAAGAGACAATTGCACTGCACAAAAGGATGGAATAGAACAGGCAGAAGAACATATGGATGAAGCTTTTGCAGAAAAAGATAAATACAGCATAAAAGTGAAACAGTTTGATATTCAAATTCATCAGTATGAGGAGTATCTGAATCGTCCTGATATTGCAGAAAAGGCAAAACGTCTGAAAGAACTCAGAGAAGAACTGAAAGGAATAAATGAAGAAAGCTTTTCCTTAAGTCAGGAGATTGCCGTATTAAAAGACCGATACAAAACAATGAAGGAGACAGAACCGGCACAGAAGGAAGAACTTCAGCGGGAAATCAGTTATGAAACAGCAGTACGAAGTTATTTTGAGGAAGAACTTTCTCTGAAACTGGTAATGGAGCGAGAGGGTAAATCTCTTTTGGAATGTGCGAAAGCTGCAACGGAAATCATCCGTGAAAGTGACAGAAACAGAGAAGCTGCAGAAATGTTCCAGTCGCTGTATCAGGTATACCAACGCCATAATGGCAGCCTGACCAGCTATGGAACTTCCATAGAAAATTGTTTTGAAGCCGATCAACGAAAAGCGGAATCAGACAGCAGTGCTTTGCGAAACCGTGTACGTATTGTATCTACCTGGAATGGAAAGAAAGTGTATCTGGAAGAATTCTATAAAATTTTGAAAGCAGCTATTGATGAGACGGAATTACTGATTCAGAAGAAGGACAGAGAACTGTTTGAAGATATCCTTTCGCAGACTATCAGTCAGCAGCTTACAGACAAAATTGCGGAGAGTCGTAAATGGGTTTCAGACATGTCCAGACTTATGCGTGATATGGATACATCTATGGGGCTTAGTTTTTCACTGGAGTGGAAACCGCGTAAATCGGAAAATGATGAAGAACTGGATACGGTTCAGCTGGAAGAAATTCTTCTTCGTGACAGGACTCTTCTCACAATGGATGATATTGAAAAAGTAGCTGCTCATTTCCGCAGTAAAATTCGCATGGAGAAGCAGAAGCTTGAAGAAGACAATGGAATAATGAATTATATGGATCTGGTAAGGGATGCACTGGATTACCGAAAATGGTTTGAATTCCGTATGTTTTTCAAACGGGGAGAAGAGCAGAAGAAACCGCTTACAAATGCAGCATTTAACCGTTTCAGTGGTGGAGAGAAAGCTATGGCCATGTATGTTCCTCTGTTTGCAGCGGTAAATGCACAGTATAAAAAGGCTGAGAACAAGGATCATCCACGTATGATAGCTCTGGATGAAGCCTTTGCAGGAGTGGATGACAAGAACATCAGCAGTATGTTTGAAATGGTTCATAAACTTGACTTTGATTATATTATGAATTCACAGGCGTTGTGGGGGTGCTTTGAGACAGTAAAAGGACTTCGAATTGCAGAACTTCTCAGACCACAGAATTCCCGGATAGTTTCTGTCATCCGCTATACATGGAACGGAAAGGAAAGAATGCTGGATGAACAGTAACAGAGAATGTGCGGAATATTTCAGAAATCAGAAGGTATATGACAGGTGCTTTCAGGAGTTATGGAAAAAATGGCGTTCTTATGGAAGAGTGGCAGGAAAAATTACTTTAAAAGAGACTTCGGAACAGGAAAGGAGGGCAATTACCGGAATTATTGGGAAGGTATTCTATGAAAGAAAAATTCAGTTTTCATTTGCTGAATTTGAAGCGGGACTGCAAAGGACCCGCTTTGCACCTGTAGATATGAAGCAGGTTCTGGAAGAATATTTTGGAAAAAAACTGCAGACAAGTCAGACGGAACAGAAAGAAAAAGAGAAGCAGAAAAATGATTTCCTGCTGACGATACTTGATGATTTTAAAAAGAAAACAGGTGAGAATTCAGTAGCTGCAAAATGGCTGGAAACGGTAATTGCCAGGAAAAAGTATGGAAATCAGGTTATAATAAAAGAATACAGGAAAGATCCGCAACAGGCAGAACATCTGGTAAAAAATGCAGGAAATGCACTTTTAAAACTGGAAGAATTAAAAGATATGGAGACGGATAGTCCATTAGCTGTTTTCGCGGCAGATGTGTCAGGAAATCCTCACTATTTTGATCGTGGAAGTCCAGGGGGCATGCTTCTGATACACGGAATCTGCTATCTTAAAAATGCAGATTCACCAGAGAATGCTCACAGCTGGCGAAAACTTTTACAAAGTGTCAGGATTATTCCTGACAATGTGTCTTCGCTGGTGCATGCCTATGGTCTTCATTTAATGACAAAAGATGGATTGCATCCGGCGTATGAGGCATTCTGTGAACGTAAGGAACCATATGTCATTACCATGGAAAATATGCGGGGGATTCTTGGAACACAGGCAGAGGAAAAAGTCTATATAGTAGAAAACGAGATGGTTTTCACTTATTTGCTCAGTCATTTATGTGATCAGTCAGCTACTGTATTGTGTACTTCAGGGCAACCGCGTTCAGTGGCTCTGCTTCTGATTTCCATGATACTGAAAGGAAAAGCCGAGATTTATTACAGTGGTGATATTGATCCGGATGGAATAAGAATTGCAGATAAACTATGGAAAAAATTTGGAGATGGAATTCATATATGGAGGATGTCACCTCAAGATTATGAAAAAAGCTGTTCTATGGAAAAAATCGGAGATTCCGGAATAAGTAAATTGGAAAATATCAGTCATCGACAACTGAAATTGACAGCAGAAGCTGTAAAGATAAAACGATTAGCAGGTTATCAGGAGAATATTCTGCAGGAGTTACTCCGGGATATAAAAGGAGAGGCGTAAAAAGAATTTGAAGGCAGCTTATGTGACTTAAAAAGTGTGGTTACTGTTCACTACGTGTTCAGTAACACGCTGCGCGATGCACAGAATTTATGCTGATCGCATAAATTCGCGCGATATGTCTCGGTTTTTCTGTGACCTTCGCTCACAAAAAACGCCTCGCGGAATATTATCAGTGAACAGTAACAAAGTGTGCACAGGATGCAGGAGAGCCGGAATCCTGTCCTTGTGATTACCAGAGGAATCCAGTATAATATATCTTATAAAATCTTGACGGGGAGGAATTTGCATGGGCAGTTATCTGAATCCGGGAAATTTTTCATTTCGTGGAAGTCTTCGTTCGAAAATATATGTAGACAAAAGTGAATTGATCGCAAAGACAAATGAAGCTCTTTGCACAGAACAGAGGTATATCTGTGTGAGCCGTCCGAGAAGATTTGGCAAATCAATGGCAGCGAATATGCTTGCTGCATACTATGATCGCAGTGAAAATATAGAAGAACTGTTTCGGAATCTTGCAATCAGCAAAGACAGTTCCTACAAAGAAAATCTGAATCAATACGATGTGATAAAAATTAATATGCAGGAATTTTTGAGTATGTCAGGGACAATGGAAGAGATGCTGGAAATGCTGAAAAAATATCTTGTATTGGATTTTGAGGAAACTTATCCGCAAGTGCGTTTTCGGGATGAAAAAAATCTGATTCAGGTAATGAAAGATGTATTTTCTTATACCAGATGTCCTTTTGTAATTTTGATTGATGAGTGGGATTGTCTGTTCCGGGAATATAAACAGGATAGAGAAGCACAGAAAAAGTATCTGGACTTTTTACGGGCGTGGCTCAAGGACAAAGATTATGTTGCACTGGCTTACATGACTGGTATTCTGCCGATCAAGAAATATGGTTCTCATTCGGCATTAAATATGTTTACAGAATATTCCATGACGGATCCCGGTGAGCTGGCAGAGTATTTTGGCTTTACCGAACAGGAAGTGGCGGTTCTGTGCGAAAAATATGGAATGAGTTTTGAAGATGCAAAAACATGGTATGATGGCTATCGATTAATTGCCCATCGACAGACGGGAAATGAATGCTATTCCATGTACAGCCCCAAGTCGGTTGTGGAAGCCATGCTGCGTCATAAGTTTGGAACCTACTGGAACCAGACGGAGACATATGAAGCACTAAAAATCTATATCCAGATGGATATGGACGGCTTAAAGGACTCCGTGGTTCGCATGCTTGCGGGAGAATCTGTCCCCATTAATATCGGAACATTCAGCAACGATATGACTACCTTTGCAACGAAAGACGATGTGCTGACTCTGCTGGTGCATCTGGGATATCTGACCTATGACAGTGTGGATGGAACCGTAAGTATACCAAATAAAGAGGTTTCCCGGGAATATGTAAATGCCATCAGCACCATGAACTGGCATGGCGTGGCAGAGTCCGTGGAATCCTCCCGTAAATTACTGGAAGCACTGTGGAACATGGATGCAGATGCGGTTGCAGAGGGAATCGAGAAAGCACATGAGGAAATTTCTATTCTTCAATATAACGATGAAAATTCCCTGAGTTGTACGATTCAGCTCGCCTTTTATTTTGCAAGGGAATACTATACTATGATTCGGGAAATGCCAGCGGGAAAGGGATTTGCTGATATATGTATGATTCCGAGAAAGAAGCATTCTGACAAACCGGCTGTCGTGATCGAACTGAAATGGAATAAGAGCGCAGTTGGAGCGATAGAGCAGATCAAAGAAAAACAGTATGTGAATGCGTTAAAAGAGTATCAGGGGAATTTGCTGCTTGCAGGAATTAATTATAATAAGATGACTAAAAAACATGAATGCGTGATTGAAACCATGCAAAAGTAAAAATAAGTCTCATGTCTGTGCTGTAGAGGTGGCAGGCATGGGACTTTTTGAAAAAGACAGACCGGCATTGCAAGTAGATTATCATGAAAAAGCTCCCCGCAACCACAAAGTTGCGTAATAGTTGGTAGCGCAACACGGGGAAAATCCGTATGATGGAGGTACAAAATCAGAAAGGAGAGTGTTCCAATGAAATTGAATTTTATTTTCGTCCTGCTCAACATTTGCTTATGGATATTTCTTGTGGTGGTAGCGGGGTATGTGGTTTATCTGGTGATCAAGGCGCTCAGAAAATACACAAGGTCGGTGCCGGTGAGAAAGGAAAAGGCGGAAAATGCAAAAACGCTTGGGGAGGTTCTGAAACAACATCGCTTGAACTGTAAAATGACGCAGGAATTTGTCGCAGAAACATTAGGTGTCAGCCGACAGGCGGTTTCCAAGTGGGAAAGCGGAGCCTCGGCACCGAGTACCACGAATCTGATGGCGCTTGCGAAGGTGTTCGATGTTTCAGCGGAAGAACTTCTGAAGGAAACACAGAAGAATTAAAAGGTTACTGGGTACGGGGTGAGCAGTAACATTAAGACAAAATTAAGAAGAACAGGCACTTGTCTGGCGTTGAGATTCGCAGGAATCTGTACTATAATAGGCATCAGAAAAAAACAATGAAAATGGGACAAAGGAGGATTTTACCATGAACAATGAAGTATTGAAAGCAATGAAAACCCGCAGAAGCATCCGCAAATACAAACCGGAGCAGATCACAGACGAGCAGCTGGATGCGATCCTGGAAGCCGGAACATATGCGGCTACTGGAATGGGAAAACAGTCTCCGGTGATCGTGGTAGTGCAGAAACCGGAACTGATCGCAAAACTTTCGAAGATGAACGCGGCTGTGATGGGAAGCAGCAATGATCCGTTCTACGGTGCACCGACGGTTCTGATCGTACTCGCAGATCCGGAGATCGGAACTTATCATGAGGACGGTTCTCTGGTTATGGGCAACCTGATGCTGGCAGCTCATGCGGTAGGCGTGGATTCCTGCTGGATCCACCGGGCAAAAGAAGAATTTGAGAGTGCAGAGGGAAAAGAACTCTTAAAAGAGTGGGGACTTCCGGAAAATCTGGTCGGCATCGGACACTGCATCCTTGGATATCGTGACTGTGAATACCCGGAAGCAAAAGAAAGAAAAGCGAACTATATTGTCAGAGTATAGTCGGTTTCTGTTCTTCTTCCAATCTGAAACTTTTTGCGTTTTTTTCTGTTAGTCGTGACTTTATCTGGTAAGCGTGGTAGAATAACAAGTATTCTGTGGGTGAGGAGTCCCGCAGGGCATTTTGAGAGAAAATGTCGGAAAAGTTAAAAGAAAGAGAGTGGAAAAGACGCAGATGAATAAGAAAAGAAGCGCATTTTCAGGGAAAATCGGCTATGTCCTGTCGGCGGCCGGTGCGTCTGTCGGACTGGGAAATATTTGGAGATTCCCGTATCTGGCGGCGAAGTATGGAGGAGGAATTTTCCTGCTGGTGTATGTCATACTGGCACTGACCTTCGGGTATACTATGATCGTTGCGGAGTCTGCCCTTGGACGTATGACAAGAAAAAGTCCGGTGGGGGCATTTCGAAGCTTTGCAAAGGGAAAAAAAGTGGGCTGGCTCAGCTTCGGCGGCTGGATCAACGCAATCATTCCGGTACTGATCGTACCGTATTATTCTGTAATCGGTGGATGGGTAGTCAAATATCTGTTTGAGTATATCAGAGGAAATGGCAGCAAACTGGCGGAAGACGGATACTTCTCCGGTTTTATCTCAAACGGAGGTGCTACAGAAATCTGTTTTGTGATCTTCTGTATGTTCACCCTGGTGATCATCTACGCAGGTGTACAGAATGGTATCGAACGTGTGTCAAAGATCATGATGCCGATTCTGATCGTTCTGTCCGTGATCATCGCGATTTATTCGGTCACAAGACCGGGAGCTATCGAAGGTGTGAAATATTTCCTCGTACCGAATGTGAAAAACTTCTCCTGGATGACGGTAGTGGCAGCCATGGGACAGATGTTCTATTCCCTGTCCATCGCCATGGGTATCCTGGTAACCTTTGGTTCTTATATGAGAAAAGATACCTCCATCGAAGATTCCACAAGAAACGTGGAAATCTTTGATACCGCGATTGCGATGATGGCAGGTCTGATGATCATCCCGGCGGTCTTCGCATTCTCCGGCGGCGATCCGGATACCCTGCAGGCAGGTCCGTCTCTGATGTTTATCACGATCCCGAAAGTATTTGCCAACATGGGATTCGGAACCGCAGTCGGTATCCTGTTCTTCGTGCTGGTGTTGTTTGCAGCAGTGACAAGTTCTATCGCCCTGACAGAGAGTGCGGTATCTACTTTCGAGGACGAACTTGGCTGGGGAAGAAAGAAAGCAACCGTACTGACCGGTGTGATCATGATCGCCCTGGGAACCCTGTCCTGTCTGGGATATGGTCCGCTGGATTTTGTAAAGATCATCGGCATGCAGTTTTTGGATTTCTTTGACTTCCTGACGAACTCCGTCATGATGCCGATCGCAGCCCTGATGACCAGCCTTCTGGTATCCCGGGTGATCGGTGTGGACAAGATCGAAGAAGAGATCCGCCACGGCGAGAGCGCCTTCCGCAGAAAGAAAATCTTTGTAATCATGATCAAATACCTGTGCCCGATCTTTGCTTTGATCATTCTGGCAAGCTCCGTGGCCAATGCATTTGGATGGATATCTATGTAAGAGGATAAAAATGAGAAAGTCGTTGTTTTCAGATAAACTGAGAATAGCGGCTTTTTTCATATGGTTAATCGGAAGTATGGCAGTTTTTTAGAGTAACATTTCTCAGATAAAAGGAAAGAAATATATTTGTTCGGTATTACAGATTCATTAGTTGACTGGCAGAGATGATATTCTATATAATGTAATTATATATACGGAAAATGAATTTGCGGGTTGTTAGAATCCTGAGCGATTTTTCAAACATGTGTGGAGATGAGGGAAGAGCCATGAGGTGGAAAAATAAGAAACAGAAACTGCAATATATTGAAAAAATATGTGAAGACAATGATCAAGCGATAAAACAAAAACTCCCGGTTCTTTTAGAACTTTCACAGGATAAGAACCCGGAAGTCAGGGGAATGCTGGCGGAAAATCTGGTGTTGTTTGATTGCGAAGAAACAGAGGAAATCTTATACAACATGTTATCAGATCAGAACCGAATGGTCCGCCTGGAAGCAGTGGATTCGATTGGCGTTGGAAGGAGCCGGAAATCAATCGAGAAAGTTGCCACTATGTTGAGTGGGCAATGGTCTCTGATTCGTATGTATGCCGTACTATCGCTGTTTGACCTGCTTACGAATGCTTTCGGAGCAAATGAGGAGGCTTTTAAGCAGTATCGGGAAATAAAAGAGAAGCATTTTTCTATGGAGAACAATCCAAGGGTATTATTGGCTTACTATAGAAATGAATATTATATGGATCATAAAACGGGATTGTCTTTGTTGGAAAATTTTTATACGGATGCGATGGATCAAGAGAGATATGATCTGATATGGACGGTATTACATGTATTGGAAGAAATAAAAAACGAAGAGAACCAGACCGAATTGCAACGGATTATAAGTTATAAAAAAGAAAAACTTCTTCCCGTTCAGATTGCGTTTATAGAGGAAATGGAGAAGTGAATACTGTCATACGGATCATGAAGAAGGTGCTCCGATGGCATAGCTGTTAAAAGTGAAAAATTATGAATAACAGGAAGAGTGTAATTCTTCCGGAAGATGATATACAAAATGAGAAGATTATGGACACATAAAAACTGGGATACGTACTTTAAAGAACCCAGAAGAGAAGGAATTCGTCTGAGATTTGAAAAAGATGTTTGTCCAGAGATAAGGGAAGAATGTATACAGTTTGTACAATGGCTAAGAAAAGAATATCAATTTCCCATGCGTGTAGTAATTTATGTGAAGAGCGCTGAACAAATCAAAGCGTTGAATGGAGAAATGGTGTCGGCGACGTTTTTTGGACCATATGATCTGATGCAGGAGCCATACATAAAAGTTGCTACAGGTGATTATGAAGAAAATGCTGAAAGATGGGGAAAAGAGGATGCTTTGAGAGCAAATTTATGTTCCATAGCGCATGAACTTACCCATTACTATCAATGGATCAAAAGGCATGAGGAATGGGCTTCTGGGGAGCGGACAGATTATTTCGAGCGTCAGGCACTTTATTATGCAGAGAAGATTGTGGAAGATTATGAAGAGGAAACCAATGATTTTTTTGCAGTCAGGGATGGATTTGTATTTGCTGCGATTCATTATCCGTGGGACAGATATGATGCAATTGTGATACAGGATGAGAAGGATGGCTGCTATCAGGAGACAGACATACCTGTTCATACGGAAGAAGAATACATCCGATATATAAAGGAAAAGCAGATAAAAAGCGCGGAAATAAGAAAGGAAAA